>CALGGX010000273.1 GCA_937916025.1 uncultured Selenomonadales bacterium | reverse complement strand
CGCGGAAGTATTCGTCTTCCATCTGCTCGAAGATTTGCGCTTGAGCTTCGTAAGCATCGAGCACCGCGCGCGGAGCCGAGCCGGATTTGTCAACCTGCTCTTCGATCGCGCCGCTCATTGCCGGGTCTTCGACCATCATGCGATGAGCTTCGAGGATTGCTGCCTGCTCCTTCATGTCTTTCTTGTTGAGATCGGCAATCGTGGTGACGAGTTTTTCGGCGACCGCAACGAGCGCATCGGCGGCGATTTTCTTCTCATCGGCTTTTTTCTTCGGCTTGTAGTCTTTGAGATAACCGTCGAGGTTTTGACCCGCGAGCATGATCTTGCCGACCGCAACTCCGGAAATTACGCCTTTGCCTTTCATTTTCTCTGCCATCAATAATCCCCCTGACTTATGCTGATATTACAAAGGGAGGCGGCGTCGATTAAAACGCCTCCTCCCTCCGAATTATTTTCGATCAATATGTTTGTCCGGCGGCTCATTCGATTTAATTCAGAGCGCGTCGGAACATCGCACGTTTCGTCGACAGGTGCTTATGCCTCACCGAATTTGGCATCAACGAGGGCTTTGAGTTCTTGAACCGCCTGTGCCTCATCGGGACCGTCAGCGACGAGAGTGATCTCCGTGCCTTTAACCAAGCCCATCGACATGATCATAAGGATCGATTTTGCATCGACGGTTTTGCCTTTTGCTTTGATCTGAATCTTGGACTTGAACGAGCTTGCCTTCTGGACGAAGAGCGATGCCGGACGTGCATGGATGCCGGTTGCGTTCGTGATGGTGGTAGTAGCTTCTGTCATTACTAACCCTCTCCTATCTTTTACGAAACTTGATTGATATTCAGAATGCCTGATGGCGTTTCTTTGACTGCATTATTCTGCATTGCATTTCATTTCCCTGCTTTGTGCAAAAAAATTTTTCAAAAAATTTCCGGGGAAGCCGATCGATTATCCGGCGGCAGGAAAAATTCGCCTCGCGTCGAAAACATTTGCGTTAATGAATTTGCGCCGAACTTTTGGAGTGATGTTATTGGCATTCTTTTTAATCGTGCCGAGTGTCATGATTTTGAGCATCCTGCTCGTGCATGGAATTGCCGCCCGCGTCGGTTTGCAATTGAAATACAAATCGCTGATCCTGGCGGCGGGGTTGTCGATTGCGATCAGTTTCATTGCCGTCAGGACTTCGCCGTTCTTTGACAAGATTTTTCCGGTCAAACTGGGTATTTTGATATTGATTGCCTCGTCGATGTGCACCGCGCTCAACATTTATTTCAAAAAGCGCGAGCCGATTTCGGTTAAGAAAAGACCGGAGCCGCGCGTTCTTGAAACCGAGCGCGTCGAAGGCTTGACGAATGCTCCGCCGACCGAAGCCGATGATATCAAAAAGCGCGTTGCCGAAAGCAAAGCTCACAACAAAACGCTCGAGTCGTCGAGTCCGAAGCCGATCGAAAAATCCGACAAGCCCGCGTCGATCTCTCTCGTTAAACTCGTCAAAGCTGATGAAAAACAGGAGAAGAAAACTCCTGCAATTGTCGAAAAGCCGAGTATCGTCGAAAAGCCGAGCATCGTTGAGAAGCCGAGCGTTGTCGAGAAGCCGAGCGTTGTCGAAAAGCCGAGCGTTGTCGAGAAGCCGAGCATCGTCGAAAAACCGAGCGTTGTAGAAAAACCGAGTGTCGTCGAGAAGACGAATCCCGTTACGAAATCGAGTACGGTCGAAACGCCAATCAAAGATAAAATTGATCTCGCCGTTGAAAAAAAAGTTGCAGATCTCGTCACCGCCAACGAAAAAATTTCCGCCGTCTTTGACAAATCCAAAAACGAAAAGCCGAAGCCGGTAAAGCAATCGGAAGTCGGAGACGACGAGCTCAAAGAAATCGAAAAGCATCTGCATTCGTTGAGCGACAATCTCGAGTACGCTTACAATCAAAAAACCGGCGGCAACTTCAAGCAGGCGATCCTTGCATATCAGAAAGCACTCGAGCGGTATCGCGCCGACGACTACGCGCCGTTCATTGCCATCGATCTCAGCTCGATTTACAAGGAGCAGGCGGCTTACACGAAGGCGATCAAAGTCTGCGAAGACGCGCTGAATTTGCCGGCAGTTTCCAAAAGCAGTGCCGCGCGCAAGGAGTTCTCGAACACTCTGGCGTATCTTCGGACGGTGCAATCGGTTTTGGCACGGCATCGCGTGTTGTCGACGCCCTTCAGCAAAATCTCTCGGCAACTGCTTGGCGAAATTGACTCCGAGTTTAAGAAACTTACTGTTTTGAGCTAAAGCATTGACTTCATTAATCAATTTTGTTAAACTCATTCAATGAATTGCGCTTCAAAAAATTGGAGGTTATATGTCTGATGAAAAGAAGTGTTGAGATTTTGGGCTTGCCTGTCATCAGCATCACCGAGGGACGCGAGCTCGGACTGAGCAAGACGTTGCTTATTGATGCAAAGAACGGGCTCGTTGCTGCCATTACCATCGAAGATGACGATTGGTATCGCGGCGTCAAGTTGATCCCTTACGAGTCGGTTATTGCAATCGGCTCGGACGCTGTCACCATCACGCACAGCGAAAACATCTTGAAACTTGAAGACGCCGGCGATTACGAGGCGTTGCTTGACGAAAATATCCGTGTCATCGGAACGAAAGCGATTACGAAAAACGGAATCATTCAGGGGACGGTGACGGAGATTTTTGTCGGCGACGACGGACGCATCGAGAAATGTGAGATCACTGCTCCCGATGGTATTGCAACCGAGGTTACTGCCGATCAAATTTCGATTTTTGGCAAGCAAGTCACCGTGATTGACGCGGAATTGGAAAAAAAAACTGAACTTATAAGCGGCTTCGGAAGCGAATACGAGCCGGAGCAATATTATTCGCCGCGCGTTAATCCTGTCGAGGACAGTTTTAACTACGCTGAAAATCAAACGGCGGTTGAGCCCGCGATCGAAGAGTATCATGATCCGGAGCCAACCGCCGATTATTTTCATCAGACGGAAGAAGTTCCGGCGGAATCGCCGATCTCTCACGATATCATCGAAGAGCCGGAGCCGGATCATGCAATGTTGGAGTCCGTGATGGAACCGGAGCCGATTCCTGAACCGATCCCGGAGCCGATTCCTGAACCG
>CALGGX010000272.1 GCA_937916025.1 uncultured Selenomonadales bacterium | reverse complement strand
GCCGTTGTTACTTTTTTCGAGTACAGCGAGTACATGAACGGCGCCAAAAACGCTCCCGCCATTGCGCCCCAGCTGACGCCCATTAGCTGCGCGATAAAGTTCACCGAGCTCGTGTACTGCACGAACGCCAGCACCGCCGAAATTGCGATAAACACCACAATCAGCACCCGCATTAAAAATACCTGGCTCGACTGGCTCATATTTTTCACGAGCGCGCCGCTGATTAAATCGATTGTCAGCGTGGACGAAGACGCGATTACCAGCGACGACAGCGTTGACATTGACGCCGAAAGCACTAAAATTACTACCAGCGCTATCATTCCCTCCGTCAAGCCCGAAAGCATCGTCGGAACGATTGAGTCGAAGCCGTTCTCTTTTATGTCAATCTGGTCGGAAAATAATCTGCCAAATCCTCCCAGAAAATAGCAGCCGCCCGCCACTACGAACGCGAACATCGTTGAAATTATCGTGCCCTTCTGAATCGCCTGCTCGTTTCGTATCGCGTAGAATTTCTGAACCATTTGCGGCAAGCCCCAGGTGCCGAGCGAAGTCAAAATGACGACGAAGAGCAGATTGATCGGATCGGGGCCGAAGAATGACGCGAAAATGCCGGGCGTCGAAGTGACTTTTTCGTCCGTGATGCGAGCGAGCCCGTCGAGCGCGGACATGAAACCGCCTTTCGACTCGAGTACGGCGTAAATGACGGCGGAAATGCCGACGAGCATGATCACGCCTTGAATGAAGTCGTTGATAGCGGTCGCCATGTAACCGCCGGCAATGACGTAAATCGCCGTCAAAACCGCCATCAGCAGAATGCAGACCGAGTAATCGATGCTGAAAGCCATGCCGAACAGTCGCGAGAGGCCGTTGTAGAGCGAGGCGGTGTAGGGGATCATGAAGATGAAGATAATGATCGACGCGCCGATTTTCAAGCCGTCGGAGCCGAAGCGCTTGCCGAAGAATTGCGGCATGGTGGCGGAGTCGAGGTGTTGGCTCATAATGCGAGTGCGTCGACCGAGAATGAACCACGCCATGAGCGAGCCGATGAGCGCGTTGCCGATGCCCGCCCAAGTCGCGGCGATTCCGTACTTCCAGCCGAACTGTCCGGCGTAGCCGACGAACACGACGGCAGAAAAGTAACTGGTGCCGTAAGCGAAGGCGGTCAACCACGGTCCGACGGAGCGTCCGCCGAGCACGAAGCCGTTGACGTCGGTCGTGTGCTTTCGGCAATACAATCCGATTGCAATCAGAATGCCGAAGTATAAAACCAGAATTGCAAATTTCATGTCTGTGTCTCCAATCGATAAAAATGTAAAAGCAACGAAAATTCTAGACACAGACGCGCGCGTTGTCAAGCACGAGGAGGCAGAATATGATTATCGATATTCACACGCATGTATTTCCGGATCGAATGGCGGCGGAGGTGATCGACAAACTCAGTAAGATCAGCCGCTCGAAGGCATTCACGAACGGCACACTCGATCAATTGCGACGATCGATGGACGAGGCGGGAGTCGATCTCTCGATCGTCCTGCCGGTTGCAACAAACTCTCAGCAAGTCGAAAAAGTCAACGACGCTTCCGCGCGGCTCAATGAAAAATCCGCCGAAGTGATCTCGTTCGGTTGCATGCATCCGGACTTTACGAATTACTCGGCGGAATTGAGTCGCGTCGTGCGGCTCGGCTTGAAGGGCATCAAACTCCATCCGATCTATCAGGAGACGGACATCGACGATCTGAAATTCCTGCGGATAATCGATCGGGCGGCGGAGCTCGGGCTGATCGTGATCACGCACGCCGGACTCGATATCGGATTCCCCGGCGTCGTGCACTGCTCGCCGCGCATGATCAAACACGTCATTGACGAGATCGGCGATTGCAAATTAATCGCCGCGCACATGGGAGGCTGGCGCAATTGGAATGAAGTGCCGGAGACGCTCGCCGAAACTTCGGTGATGATCGACACGGCGTTTTCGACAGAGATGATCATCCCGCGCGAGGGTTGCGAATGGAATGAAAAAGACCGCCGCATGCTTGACGGCGATCAATTTCTGAAATTCGTCGCGGCGTTCGGAGCCGAGAGAATTTTGTTCGGAACGGACAGTCCGTGGTCGGATCAAAAACAATCGATCCGGTTCGTCAATCGATTGCCGCTCGATGATGATGCCCGATCGAAAATACTCGGCGGCAATGCGCAAACACTGCTCGAAGCGTAATCAATTTAAAGCACCGACTGTAGCGACGGGCAGGCTTTCGTTGCTTTCGGAATAAACCATGAATTGATCGCGACCGTTCTCTTTTGCATGGTATAAAGCATCATCCGCCTGTTTCAACAGTTTTTCGATCTTGTAATTCGATCGGTTGAAGCTCATGCTCGAGCCGCCGATGCTTAGGCTCACGCCGTATTTCTTCATC
Source organism: uncultured Selenomonadales bacterium (assembly GCA_937916025.1). The sequence continues at coordinate 4,898 of CALGGX010000272.1, read as the reverse complement.
GAGGCGTCTTCTCGAATGCGCGTCTCCAATCGCTCCGATACAATCCCGATCGTCTGCCTGTTCGCTCCGGGCAATAAAACAATAAATTCGTCGCCGCCGAAACGTCCCGCGATATCACCGCGTCGCGTCGACTTTTTTATCACTCTCGCCACGCCTTGAAGCACTTCGTCGCCGATCTGATGTCCGAATGTGTCGTTGATGCGTTTGAAATAATCCACATCGATTAAAATCAGCCCGAGGTTTTCCGGATTCTCGTCGACGGGGATCAGCTTCTCGAATGTTTGATCGATGTATCGACGATTGAACAGTTGCGTCAGAAAATCTACTTCCGCGTCATGGGTGATTTTCGCGTTGAGTCGTTTCAAATTCTCTTCGTTCTTTTGGATCGTGCTCATCAAACGCTTATTGCTGAAGAGGACGAAAATTTGTCTCATACTCAGCAGGACGAGCATCAGAATAGCCCAAGCAAACAGCGTATCAAGAATTGCGTATTCGATGCCGATCAAAAACAGGATCGCAAACGCAAACGAATACGGCAACAGAATGCGCGTGTTATTGAGTATTTTTTCGAGGCGATCGATGTTTTTGACGATCGGTTCGGCAGTCGGATACAGCGAAGCGAGTGCCGTGAAGATGTAAGGCATCGTCCACAGCGGATTGAGCACGGGAATGATTTCGACGCCGTAAATGGTTGCAATCAGGTCGAGCTCGTCAAGCAGGAAGATTAGGCTGAAGGCGGCGGCGAGCAACAGATTGATCGGCGTGAGGTAATTTTTGTTTTCCGAACCGAAGATCAAAATCAAAATGCCGCTCAACATTGCGGTGTCGGTGATGGGATTGTACAGCAGAAAGAACGTCATCAAAAATCCGTCGACTTCCTCGCTCAGCAACGGCACAACGAATTATGCCGCTGATTGCGAGCATCGATATCAACATGTCGAAAGAGGTATTGACAATCTTCAGGTTACTGAACCGCCGAATGTAGAAGAGCAACGCAACGATGCAGATGAGATTGTTGGCGAGATAAAATATATCGCAAACAGAAATTTGCGCGACTTCGAGTTCTTGATAATCTTCCAAATACGCCCAAGTGCCTTCGCCGATCAGGAAGAATATCGAGCCGACGAAAAGCAATCGCCACGGCAATTTATATTCCTGAATTTGAATCCCCTTCCACAGCAAAGGTATCGCTGCCGCATTGCCGATTAATTCAATCGTATTGGAGTATTCACTCAGCGGTTGAATGTCAAGAAACAGAATTGCGTAGAAGACAACTATGTAAGCAATAAAAACAGCAGTGATTTGTTTGCGTCGAGCCGCCAAAGTCGAGTTCATGTCAATCACTCCGAAATACAAATATCACGCCGCCGACTCGTTAATGACGTTGATCATGTCTTGACGCGTGACGGCGTAGGAGCCCGCCTTCATGACGACGATGCCCGCCGCGAGGTTTGCGATAAACGCGCCGTCGACCGGATTCAAGCCGCCCGCCATCGCCATTGCAAACACCGCCGCCACGGTATCCGCCGCGCCCGCACTGTCGAAGACTTCCTGCGATTTGGTTTTGATGTGCTCGACTTGCTCCTCGTTGACGAAAGTAATTCCGTCGCCGGAACGAGTCGCCAGCACATTTTTAATTTTGAACTTGCGCATGATGTAGTGACACGCGCGCTCGACCGCCTCCGCGTCCGTGCTCTTGATCGGCGCGAGCAATATCTTGTTGATCTTCGCAACGTTCGGCGTGATATAATCGGCATGCGCGTACTTGATCCAACGCTGACCGTACGGCATGACAATCGTCGGCACGCCATGCCCGTTCGCATCTTTGATCACACTCTGGCAAAAACGCTCGGTGCAGACTCCCTTCTCGTAATCGCCGAGCACGATCGCATCGAGACTGTCATTCAATCTCGCATGAATGTATTGCCGAAGTTCCTCGAGATGATCATCCGCATTCGGCGATACATCTTCAAAATCCATGCGAAACATCTGATGATGCCCGCTCATGATCCGAACCTTCGTCGTGGTCGGAGTATCGGTCGTGATCAAGCCGCTCCGATCGATGCCGCTCTCATTAAGTTTTCTCGACAGCGTATCAAAATTGTGATCGGCTCCGACAAAGCCGGCAATCGACGTTTGACAGCCGAGCAACGCAAGGTTGTTTGCAATATTCGCCGCGCCTCCGAGCGTCGACTTGCGATTGACGATGTGCGCGACCGGAATCGGCGCATCACTCGAGAACTTGTTGACTTCGCCGTAATAATACTTGTCAAGCATCACGTCACCGACCACCAGCACCTTGCATCGATCCGTGCGCGTCCGCAAAAATTTTTCCCAACCGCTTTTATTCATCCGAATCAACTCCATTGACGTTTTTACGCATTATATCAATTATGACGGGAGGAAGCCATGATCAATCAAAAAATCTTGCGTGCCCTGCTTTTCGACACGCGCTCGATCCAACGCTACATCTGCAACGGCGATCGGCTCCGTACAAACATCGGCGCATCTTACATCGTCGATCGACTTTTCGACGACATTTTGATCGACGGAGTTTTGCGCGAGATGTTTCCGGACGACGAGTTTTCGAGCGACTCGCATTGGAATGTCGAGCGCGATCTCGACGCGCCGTGGCAATCCATGAAGCAATGCTGCGTTGCTTACATCGGCGGCGGAAATGCGCTGTTGCTTTTCGCGGCAGACGGCGAGGATCGGCGATTGGAAGTCGTTCGGCGTTTTACGCGTCGATTGCTGATCGAACGCCCGGGACTTCGAGTAGGAGTCGCGCTCGGAAAATTGACGCTTAATCTCGACGATCAATCGCTCGATCAAAATGACATTGCCGAGCTTTACCGGGTGCTCAAACGCAATCAAAACAGCGTGTTTCCTGCCGTGAATGTGCCTTACACCGGCTTGACGTTGAGTTGCGAGGTAAACGGCGAGTCGGCAAATGCTCTCATCAATCGCGAAGACGGCGTCCGATTTGTTTCGCAGGAAGTTGCCGTCAAAATGCAAAAAGCCGACGAAGCCAATCGCGCTTTGAAGCATCGTTTCGATCTGATTTTCGAGCGGCAGGGTTCGGATATAAAAATGAGTGACTTCGAATTTCCGCTCAACTTCGAGGACTTGGGGCAGAAGGAGAAGAACAATTACTTTGCGATCGTTCATGTCGACGGCAACAACATGGGCGCGAAGTTTCGGCAATGCAAGACGCTGCTCGATCGACGAAAACTCTCGCGAGAGATCAGACGCAAGACCGAAGGCGCATTCGCCGAGCTTCTGCTTAAAATTATCGAAATGATCCGCAAGGACGGCTTCGGCAAATCGATCAAGCTGAAAACGGGAACGGTTCCGATCAGACCTCTGATCATCGGCGACGACATTACATTCGTTTGCCCGGCAATGACGGCGATCATGTTTACAAAGACGATGATGGAATTGATGACCGTGCGCGGCATCGATTGTTGCGGCGGCATTGCGATCATTCCGACGGCTTATCCGTTCTTCCGAGGATACACTTTGACCGAGCAACTGTGCGATTCGGCCAAAAAATCCATGCGGCAATTGAATGCCGAAAACGGCTCGAGTTGGCTGGATTTTGCGATCTTGCATGGCGAGCAGGCACCGACGTTGAAACAAACTCGCGAAACGGAATATCGCGGCTCGCGCGGCGATCTGCATTTCGGACCGTATCGAGTCTGCAATTCCGACGCAAAGTCCTCGTCCGAGCGGCGAAACAACATCGAAAATCTTCTCGAGTGCACCGCGCAATTCAAAAAGAAAGACATGGCGGGCGGCAAGATCAAAGAGCTCCGCAACGTCCTGCAACACGGCAAAGACGATGCCGCGCGGTTCTTTCAGCAGTTAAAATATCAAAATCAGGCATTGCCGTCGATTGCCGATTGGCGCGAGTACGTCACGGACTTGGGGTGGAGTGCCGAACGCGAGCCGCGCACGCCGTACATTGATGCGATCGAGTTGACTGATTTTTTTGATCCGGAGGTGACAGAAACATGGCAGAAATTGGATTGACAATCGAAGTGATCTCGCCGATACACATCGGCTCGGGGCGCGCGGACGTCAACATCGACGCCGAGATCGTTCACGACGCGGTCGGCTTGCCTTACTTCCCCGCGCGGCGTTTCAAAGGGCTGTTGTACGAGAGTGCCGTCGAAGTCTCGGAAATGCTCGCGCTGTCGAAAATCGAATTCGATGCGGCGATCGTCGAGGAGATTTTTCATCATCAATCGGCGTCTCCGGTGCAATTGATCGTGCCGAATTTTCGATTGCAATCGCCCGAGCGATATCGGAAAATCCGCGCGGAATGGGAGTATCTTCAGCAGAAATATGCCGAGTTTTTCCGCCCGATCGATTTGCTCGAGACATTCACCTCGGTGAGGTATCAAACGCGATTGAAAAACGGCGTGGCGGATGACGGCTCGTTGCACAACATGCGTGTGCTCGACTCCGGCGTGAAATTCAAAGGCAAGCTCGAGCTCAAAAACGGCGGCGAGGAGCATTTGCAATTGCTTGTGCCGGCGGTCGGAAATGTGTCTTCGGCGGGCTTGAAACGCAATCGCGGCTTCGGAAAAATCCGTTGCTCAATGTCCGAAGGCGACGTGCTCATCGAAAAATTTTTCCGCGCGAGGGGGCTTTGACATTGAAACAACTGAAATTCGCAATCCGAACTCTTTCGCCGGTGATCATGTCGTCGATGAGCAACTCGACTGTCATGACGGCAACTCACTCGGAGATTGCGCCGACGATCGGAAACATGTCTTCGGCGAGCTTGAAACGCAATCGCGGTCTCGGAAAAATCCGTTGCTCAATGTCCGAAGGCGATGTGCTCATCGAAAAATTTTTCCGCGCGAGGGGGCTTTGACATTGAAACAACTGAA
>CALGGX010000271.1 GCA_937916025.1 uncultured Selenomonadales bacterium | reverse complement strand
TGATGAAGTAATACCATTGGTTTTTCCACAACATTTAGCACAAGAACAATATGCTGTTACTTTATATACTCCTGATTGTCCTGAAGTTCCTGTTGTTCTACTTTCAGAGCTTCTTGATGTTACAGTTTTTGTTGCATATTTTTTACTGTTTGTAACATTGCAAAGTTGAGGGAAGGAGCTGCCGCCGCTATGCAGGTTGTATTTGATTGCTCCCGCGCGGGCGAGAACGGCATACGCGACTGCGTTGCCGTTCCGGAATATCGGATCGATCCTCTATGTATGTACTTGGTTTGAGGTTTTTGCCTACGTTGGACGCGCGCAATTGAGAATGAAGCTTGCGCCGAGAATGAAGCTTGCGCCAGCCGTTGTACAATGCAAGCGAAGATTAAGGAGAGGAGACTGTTGCATGTCTACTTCGGAGAATGTTTCGAGATTGAAGGAGTCGTTCAGTGCAGGCGAGGTGAAGTGGCGAATCGGTCGGAAGTATGATGCAGATCGGAAGAGACTGCTTTTTCTTTACGTGGATGCGCGCAATTGTCAGGATCGACTTGACGAAGTGCTCGGAGCGGGATGTTGGAGTTCGGAGTTGCAGATTGCGGCAATGCCGAATGGCGCGGTGGCAGTTTGCACTTTGACGGCTTTGCTCGAAGAGGCTGTAGTTAAACGGACGGATTGTTGCGAGATAGCAGATGCGGCGGATACGAAGGGAGCGGCGTCGACGGCATTCAAGAGAGCGTGCGCGGCGTTGGGCGTCGGCAGATATTTGTACAATGTCGGAGATATCCGCGTGAGACCGGACGGAGGTTATTTCCGCGGACGCTTGCTGTTACCCGATCATTGGTTGCCGCAAGCAGAACACAGCGGCAGAACGGAGCTTGAGATCGTCTGCGATGCACCGGCGCAATCGGCGGATGCACCGCCCGTGACGACGCCGCGCGAAGATACAATGCCCGATGACGTGAGAGCGGCAATGAAGTATGTCGTGACGACAGGAAATTACGCGGGAAAGACGATCGGGGAAGTAGCAAAGATAAGCGTCAAGAGCCACGGCCGGTTGTACTGCAACGGGACGGAGGAAGAGAAGAAGATGTCGACGATAGCGCGAAACTGCTTGACAGGCTTGCGCCGGTCGAAAAGTAATGCAAGCGCGTCGCCGGCAGAGCCTCGGGTGTTGTCGTCGGCGGTTGCAAAGAATGATGAAATTGAAGATGTCGACATCCCGTTTTGAAGGAAGTATGCCTTAGACGAACAGAGAATAGGTTACAAGGCGTCGGGATGAAGAAAACGACACAAAGATTGACGAAGAGCAGAACGGCAAAAACAGGGCTTAAAACGATTTGAAAAAGTATGAGTAGTAAAAATAGAAAAGAAACGTATATGACAGAAGTCCGCGAGTGCGTGCCGGCATGGTTGAAAAATCAAGAGCTGTCGGCATACGAAGGCGGTAAGAAGGTACGGGAATATTATCAGTGCCGAAACATCTTGAAAAAATATGATTGGTCGGCGGTGAAATTAATTAAGGCGATGCTGGCGCGCGCGAGCGTGAAAGTGCCGATGCGCGAATTGTATAGAAAAGCGATCGAATATGAGCAGTACCTGAAGGCAGTAGAAAACACGAAAAATTACGCCGGTGCGCGCGAATACGTGATAGACGTAAAGAGATTCATGAATGAAGGAGAGGATGATGTCGCAAACGAGATATATCTGCCCTGACGGAGTAGAGATAAGGATAGAAGAGTGCCTGCAAGGATGCAGGCTCCGTGAGGAGCTGGAATGCGGTCGATGTGTGAGTCGACGCGTGTTGAAGAAAATCGCGGAAAGTCGACAATGGACGGGCACGCCGACGGTGACGCAATTGATAAACGGAACGCGCGAAGAATATTTGAAACTTACGCAAGAGTATGCGGTAAGTCCGCAAGAAATGATGCCCGCGATGTTTGGAAGTGCGGTGCACGCATATTTGGAAAAGGCAAGCGACGACAACGAATCGCTGAGCGAGCAAAGGTTATGCGATCCAACGGGAAGTTACACGGGACAATTCGATTATTACGACGCGGCGACGCAAACACTGTATGACACAAAGACATATGGAAGCTACAAAGCGGCACAAGTGCTGGGCTTGGAAAAAATCAGCATCCCGACGGGCGAGTATTACCGGAACGGTCGGGAAAAAATGAAGACGGAGTACGTAAAAGGGCTGAAACACAGACGCGATGCGACGTTGCAACTGAACGCGTATCGGCTGATGTTGGAGAATAAAGGATACCCCGTAAAACAAATGGCGTTGGAGGTGCTGATACGCGACGGAGGAACGTGGGTGGCGCAAAGCAGAGGCTTGACGCAAAACGCGTTGCTGATTCCGATCAACAAAGTATCGGATAGCCGACTGCAAAAGTACATGAAGAAGAAGAGGCATGAATTATTGAAGGCGTTAGAGGAAAAGAAGTTGCCTTTGCCGTGTCGCGCATCGGAATGTTGGCATGGACGGAAATGTCAAAGTTATTGCGCGGTAAGAAAGTATTGCGAAAGAGGGCGAGAAAAATGAATGAGCATTACAAGATGGCAAAACCGCAAACAATAGAGAGGATGCAGGATTTGATGACGGCGGAAGAGTTTCAAGGATTTTGTCGCGGAAACATCATAAAGTATGCAGAAAGACTGCGTTTGAAGGAAACGGCGGCATCGAATGCAAGAAAAATCATCGATTATGCGAATTGGTTGAATGAGAGTTTGAAAGGCGAAAAAATCAGGTTCGGGTTGAATAAGGATGGTGAAGATGAAAAAGCAATTATCGGAAAGAATAATGAAGAGGCTGAAAATCAGAGGTTAAAAGCCGGACGGACTGACGGTGCGAGAATTGATAGGACGGTTGCGTCTGGAGAACATGGAGAGCAAAGTAATAATGTACGATACGGACGGGCGAGTGTATGCTGTGACGCACGTATTAAAAGACAACAGTCGGCAGGTGGCGTTGATTTGAAGAAGAAGGACGCGGATCGCGGCTTTGAAAGAGTAAATAAGTATTTGTCTACGGTGATGCCGCGTCGTGCAACGAAATACTCGGCGGGTTACGATATCTGCAGTATGGAAACGAAAACGATCCATGAGGGCGGCACGGAAATATTTTCGACGAACGTAAAGGCGTACATGAATAGAGACGAAGTGCTGAAGATTTACGTACGGAGTTCGTTGGCAATAAAGAGTGGGCTCGTGTTGGCGACGGGAGTCTCGATCATCGATGCGGATTATTACGGCAACGAAGAAAACGAAGGAGAGATAATGATAGCGTTGCGAAATGAAGGATGCGAACCGGTGACGATCTACAGGGGTCAGGCGATAGCGCAAGGGATATTTCAGAAATACCTTACGTGCGGGGATGATCCATCGGATAAAAGGCGCGGCGGAATAGGGAGCACGGATTGAAAATCGAGTTAAAAGTAAAAACGACGCCGTATCCGCAACCGCGTCCGCGCGTATCGAACGGACACGCATACGAACCTGCGCGAATCAAGGCATACAAAGAGACAATAAGGAACATAGCAATAATCCAAATGAAAGACAGAGAAGCGTTGTCCGGATTGGTACGCGTGGAAATAACGTTGCATCGGAATAAAAGATTGGGGAGCCGAAGTTACGGAGATATAGACAATCACGTGAAGGCGGTATTGGATGCGCTGAACGGAGTGTGCTACAGAGATGATGCGCAAGTAGTAAAGCTGGCGGCGGAGAAAAAAGATATGAAAGAAGAATGCGTAGAAATCATAGTGACGGATGAGTTAGAGGAGTAAGAAATGAAAGTAGAATTGCTGGCGAGTACGCCGAAAGCAGAGAAGTTGATCTGCAAGGCGGCGCATGTGTGTTACTCCGATAAGGCGATCTCGGAAATAAAAACGGATGACGCGGATGTAATGATAGGAAGGTTGATAGCGTCCGGGCATATGTCGGTGCTCGAGCATGCAAGTTTTACATTCGGGATAGAAGGAATAAGCCGCGTCTGTCTTGCGCAACTTACGCGGCATCGACTGGCAAGTTACAGCGTACGGAGTCAAAGATACACGGAGAGTGCGGATGCAGTATTGCCGCGCGGCGTCGACGAAAAAGAAGTGAATAATGAATTTAAGAAATACGAGGTGTTGAAGTTGCGCGGCTGGAAAAAAGAAGATGCGCGGTACGTGTTGCCGCAAGCGGTGACGACTTCATTGATACTGACGATGAACGCGCGGGAGTTGTTGCATTTCTTCCGCCTTCGGTGTTGCAACAAAGCGCAATGGGAAATTCGCGAACTGGCAAATGAAATGCTGAGATTGGTAAAAGAGATCGCGCCGAATATCTTCAAAAAAGGTGGCGCGGCGTGCGTGCAAAGGGGATATTGCAAAGAGGCGGTGACGTGCGGTCGGATGCCTGACGTGGTGCATAAAGATTTTCTGATGAGCTTGTATGAGAGCTGGAAGAAGGCGCGAGAAAAATGAAGAGTGAAAAGCAAGCGAGAAATGAGGAATGGATAGACAAATTGCTGATGACGGTGAATTGGCTTTTGCGACATGCAGACAAAGAATTGATGAAAAGCAGAGTAACAGCGTCGAAGCATATCAGTCATGCATGCGAGCTTAACAGAATAGCGATAGGTCTCAACGCGGAAGTGAGGCAGATGATGAGAGAAGAGAAAACGAAATGAAGATCGAGTTGTACAATGACAACTTCCAAAATTACAAGGCGTATAACGTACCGACGAAGGCGCAATTGCTGATAGCGGATATACCCTACAACATAGGAAGCAAAGATGCGTACGGCTCAAATCCGCAAATATGGAAAGATAAAAAAGTAGGCGGGGAGTACTCGGAAAAATACAACAAGGCGTTCTTCAAAACGGATACGAATTTCAACATAGCGGAGTTTTTCCATTTTGCAACGAAGATGTTGAAAGCGGAGCCGAAGGGAGTCAATGAAGCTCCGGTAATGATAATCTTCTGCGCGTATCAGCAATTGGCGACGGTAGCGGAGTACGGCAAGAAGAACGGATTTAAGAAGTCATACCCTCTGTATTTCATCAAAAGGAACTCGCCGCAAGTGTTGAAAGTGAATGTGAAAATCCTCGGGGCTGTGGAGACGGGCTTGCTCCTGTACCGTGACAAATTACCGAAGTTCCGGAATGAAGGGCGGATGGTGCTGAATTGGTTCGAGTTTTCGTTGAATGAAAAGCCGCGAATTCATCCGACACAGAAGCCCGTAAGTATGTTGAAAAAGCTGATCCGATTGTTTACGGATGAAGGCGACACGGTGATTGATCCGGTAGCGGGCTCGGGCTCGACGCTTCGCGCGTGCATGGAGCTCAACAGGAACTGCTACGGATTTGAAGTCGATAAAAAGTATTGCAGAGAAGCAAGAGAAAAAATGTTGAAGAATGTAATGACAGAAATGTTTTGAAAGGACTGATGAAGTTGAAAGTGACGTGCACAAAATTAGAGTTGGGCGAAGCGATCGACGCGGTCTCGCGCGCGGTGTCGGCAAAAGCGTCGTATGAGCCGATTTTGGCGGGAATTTACATGAGGGCGGAAGGCTCGCGGCTGACGATGGAGGCAACAGACAATAAATTGTCGATGCGAACGACGATCCCCGTGAACACGGAAAAGCCCGGGGCGGTGGTGGTAAACGGAAAATATCTGCAGGCGATCCATAAAAAGCTGACGGGCGATATCATCAGCATAACCCTCGACGAAGGTTCGAAAACGGTGACGATCCAATCGGAAACGATCTCGTTCAAACTGTTGGCGATGAATGCGGAGGATTGGTTGCGGATAGATGCTCCCGATTCGGTCGTGAAATTCAAAATCCCCGTGCTCGTGCTGAAAAATTTGATCCGCAAGACGATGTACGCGTGCTCGAATGACGACTCGCGTCCGATGTTCACGGGTTGCCTGCTCGAGATCAAAGACGCGAAAGTGACGATGGTCGGGACGAACACGCATAGAATTGCGATCATGAGAGACGAAATTTATGCAAACCCCGGCGAAATGAAATACATAATTCCGTCGAAAGCCCTGAGCGAATTGGCGCGGCTGGCGGACGAAAGCAACGGCAACGAAGCGGAGATAAGTTGCTCTGAAGATGAGATATCGTTTGAGTTTGATAACGTGTACATGAAGACGCGGTTGTTGGAAGGCGAATTTCCGAGATATGAAAAAGTGATCCCGCGCGAGGCGACGGTAACAGCGCGGCCGGAAACATCGGAGTTGCTGGCGGCAATCGATCGCGTGGGCTTGATCTCGAAAGAGACGGAGTACAAGACGATCCGTTGCAAATTTGCGGATGGGCAATTGGAACTCTCGTCGACAAGCCCCGAGATCGGAAATGCGGAAGAAAGCATAGCGGCGCAAATCGATGGCGGCAAAATGGATATTTCGTTCAACGTGAATTATCTCAGAGATGCGCTGAAGGTGATTGACACAAAAATATGCGTGATCAGAATGACGGAGAGTTTGAAACCTGCGGAAATAAGAGAGGCGGACAGCGATGATTATATCTACGTGGTGACGCCGATCCGTACAGTTTAAAAGGAGGAAAAAGAAATGTTTCCGGTTGGATTTAAAGGGCGCAAGGCGAATGGTGAATGGGTAAAGTCGTTCAATATCCGGTACGACGAGAATGATGACATTTATATGGGCGAGGAAAGAGTGAGGGTAGCGTGTCCGTCAATCGGCTTGGAAGATGCGGAAAATAATGAGGTGTATGAAGGAGATATTCTGTTGACGAACACGACGAATATGCCTGTGGAAGTGGTGATCATGTGGAACGCAAACGAGGCGAAGTATCAGGCAAATCGAATGGTGGGCGGCAAATTCAGCGACTTGACAGCCGCAAAAGTGTCGCACTGGCGCGTGATCGGAAACATTTTCGATAAGTCGTAAGATGTGCAGCGGATATAAAGACGCCGACGTGCAGTCGCTGAAATACGGAATCCTTTCGACAACCGGCTATATACTTGATGAGAAAACGGAGACAAAAAGATGATGCTCGAAGAAGAATTGCTGAAAATGATGACAGCATATCCGCCCTTCGGATTTATGCTGATGGTGCTGATATTGTCAACGGGACTGTCAAGTTTGTTGATAATCGGATTTACATTCACGCGAGCAACGTTGTATTGCACGATGAAAATCGACAAGTATTTTGAAACCGTCGAACTCAGAGAGAAAACAAAGGAACAAAAAAAGAAATGTCGAGAGTAAACATCAAAGCGGCGATAGAGCAAGTGGATCTGGTGGAGTACGCGGAGAAATATACGGCGTTATCGGAAAGTGGAAGTCAATATAGAGGGATATGTCCAATCTGCAAGCACGGAAACGAAACGGAGTTCGTAGTATACAACCACAAGTCGTTTTACTGCTTTGTATGCGGAGCGTGGGGCGATGTAATAAGTCTGATACGCGGCGTTGAACAAGTAGACTTCTTTACGGCAGTCGAAAAGCTGGCGGAAGAGTTGAATATAGACATAGCGCGGGATGAAGATTATGCACGGCGCAAAACGCTGTCGATGCAATACAAAGCGCACGCGGAAAAGTGTCACAGGAACGTCAAGGTAGTCGAAGATTATTTGATGAAGACACGCGGCTTGACGGCAGAGACGATAGAAGAATTTCAACTGGGAGCGACGGAAAAGGGCGATGTGGTGATCCCGTACGTAGACGAAAATGACAGAAATGTGGGAGTCGCCCTGCGTCGTTTCGAGGGAAATCCGAAGTACAAAAACAACAAAAACAACGAGTTATTTACGAAGTCGGCGTTCCTGTACAACCTGCGCGGCGCAAAGAAGAAGTTGAAGAATGAGTTGTATCTGGTAGAAGGGTATTTCTGCGCAATGACGTTACATCAGGCGGGCTATGCGGCGGCAGCATACAATTCGTCGACGGTGACGCGGCAACAATGCGATGTGCTGTCGAAATTGTACAGAATGCATCCCGAGCTGACGGTAATATTGATCCCCGATAATGACGGAGTAGCCTTTCCGCTGGTATCAAAGACGCGAAAGAATTTCAAAAGCAATGCGCCGGATATCCCCGTGTTGGTAATGAAATTACCGGACGGAGTGAAAGATGTAAACGAACTGTTGACGAGCGGTCGGCTGTGCGAGTTTGAAGAATTGCCGTGTGTGGAGCTGGATCAATGGGTATTGTACTTTGAATTGAAGAAGTGCGCGACGCGAGACGCGGAGCGAAAGGTAACGGCGAAATATATCCGAGATGTGAGAGATCCGATAACGACGGACGAGATAGCAAGTTATCTGGCGGTGCGTTGGCATGTGGATAAAAAAGTAGTGGCGGATTTTCTGATGATCAGCCGCGAAAATCGAAATATATGCGATGATTTTAAGAGAGCGGAAGAGTGCTATGAAGAAACGATGTTAATGCTGTTGGATACGCGATTGGAATATGGGATCACGGCATTGGATGAAGGATTGCGTGGCGGCGGACGTCGGAAAGATGTAACATTCATAGGAGCGTCGGCAGGCGCGGGTAAAACATTCCTGACAGTGCAAATGTGCGTGGACATGGTAGTGCGTCAGAGAAAAAATGCGATCTACTTCAGCATGGAGATGTCGGCGGGCGCGTTGTATGAAAGAGTGCTGTCGAATTTGCTGGGAGTATCGACGGAAAAAGTAGACGAGTTGATCTGTTACGGGGATCAGTCGGTATTAAAATTACTGGAGAAGCTGAAAGATCACTTGTACGTGGTAGACAAAAACGGATTGACGATAAACCAAGTGGACGCGTATGTGAAAGAGGCGAATGCGAAGCTGTTTGAAGGAAGTTTGGATGTGGTGTTCATCGATTATATCCAATACATGAAAAACTGCGCGGAGTATCAAGTGTTGGCGGAAACGGCGAAAGGAATGAAGCCGCTGGCGAAGGATAACAACATCCATGTGGTGGTAATATCGCAATTGAACAGAGGAAGCAAAACATGGGAGAAGCCGAATTTGGGGGATTTGAAGGGCGGAGGAGATTTGGAAGCGTCGGCGGATAACGCATTTCTGATGTGGCGTCCGGGCTCGTCACCGGTGCTGAGCCCCGATGAAAAGGAAAGGATCAAAAACGACGTGATGTTGTATGTGGCAAAAGCGCGGAACGGCGAAAAAGTCAAAGATTTGTGCCTGACGATCGATCCCTTGACAAGTCGAATGAAATTGAAAGGAGGCTAAAGGAAATGGGGAGTGCGTGGAAAAGCAACTTGGCGAATGAAATCAAAAAAGTGCGCGAGATATTGCGCGAGAGGCAAAGAAACGCGCTGTTGTCGGGAGATATGGAAAAGCAATTGTCATTGTATATCCGATTGGAATTGATAGAGGCGATAGCGGCGTATAGCGTAGGACACAAGGTGACGAGCAAGACGTGTTTTAAAAAAGGCTCGTTGATGTGCCGGGTGTTTGATGGAACGAAAGAAGGCAGAGAATTGTTGTCGGACGAGGAAACGGAATTGTGTAAGAAAATCAGGAAAGAAAAAATCACGGACGTGCTGATGTATTTGCAAAGATTTGTGAAGGCGACGGTAAAGACAAGTCGGGAGGACTGAAAAATGAGAGAGATCAAATTTCGCGGAGAGACGAAGTCGGGCGAGGTGATAATCGGGAACTTGACAGCCCCGTTAAAAAGAAAAAAAGATGCGCGCCTGTACATAAGGGGTTGGCTGTTGGGTGACAAGGAGCAGTTGATCCCGTTGTCGAGAGAAGTTGATCCCGAGACGGTGGGGCAATACACGGGCTTTAGAGATGCCGAAGCGCAAGAGTTGTATGAAGGAGACTTGCTGATCCGCGACGATGACGACAGCGATACGGAGTACCGTGTAATGTACGAAGAAGAGGACGGAAGCTGGATTGTGGTGAATGCAAAAAATCAAAGCCGGTACGTTGAGCAATTGAATAACGAAACGAGCAAAAAATATGTGGCGGTGAAAGAGCTGAAAAGATGAAAGAGATATTGCGAATCCTGAACGCGTTTGACTGGTTGCAAACAAATTATCCGATCAATTGTCGAATGAGAAAAAGACAAGAGTCGGACGAAAAAATAATAAGCCGGTTGACGCAGGCGGAGACGGAAATGACGGCGGCGCGCGGGATTATGAATGAGATATGGTATGAAGGAAGAAAAGGCGCGGACTGTGTGAAGTTTGAATTGGACAGCGAAGAAGGAAAATTGCTCAGGCGCGTCAGCAAAAACGATCTGAATTACGTGACGGATTACAAAGCAAAAAGAGTAGTGATAGAGAAGTCGGATTATTACGCGGCGATAGTAGAAACGACGCGGGAGGCAACGGCACAATTTACGTGCGCGATCATAATGCAATTGGCGAAGCATAGAAAAGAGTTATGGAAAAAGAACGGTCTGATGTCAAAGTACACGGACGCAAGCAAGTACCTGACGGAGCTGAAGTTTCGTTCCGGCACGGTGACATACACGCACGGCGAAGAAGACTTGATGATGCGGATCAAACTGATGAAAAAGCAATCGCGGCAGGAAGAGTTTGAAAGCGGCGCGGTGTATATGGGAGACAAAAGCAGTTATCCGGTGTACCGAATCAAAGGCTCGTTGCAGTATTGGACGGAGTACATCGCGAAAGGAGGCGAAGAAAAAGTCGCAAAAGTGCACGAGGAGGCATATCAGCAAGAGAGAATCGACTTGTTAGAGTTATCGGCATTATACGGGGCAGGTTATTGAGAGAGCTCGACGGTTGATGCTGTGGGCTTCGTATATCGGAGCCTACAGATGAGCCGCCCTCTGTCAAAAAAAACACGTCGACGGAGGCGTCGTTCAAATTTAATGAAAGGAGGCGGGAATATGGAACCCAAAATAAAAGAATTGGCAACAGAGTTGCCGAGAATTATAAGAATGCCTGCAAGAATACAATTGCAAATGCTGTGGCCGCCGGTAATAGATTTACATGCGAATACAGAAAAGCTGATAGCGTTGATGGAAAATCGAACGCCGCCCGACAATACGGATTTGCGAAAAGTGCTTGAGGAAGTTCTGAAGGCAGAACCGCCGACTTTTTAAACAAAGGAGAACTGGATGAAGAATGAAGTCGCTCAGCCGATTGCAGGAATGTTTCTTCAAGCAAGGCTGAATAAATACGCGGCAAAGCACGAGCAAGCGATGAATGACGTGGCAGATTGGTATTACAAAACCCAGTCGAAGAAAAGATGTTTGTTGATGTATTGCGCGGTCAATTCATTGCCGGTGACGTTGATGTTTCTGACCATCACGGGCATTGCGATCGGTTTTGCAATCGCGCGATTGTAAAAAAGAAGGAGGCGAGAAAATCAGAAACCATTGCAGGAAACGTCCGATAAATTGAAAGGAGCGATCGGAAATGGAAGGAAAAATGAGCATAAAAGCGGTCAATGTGGAGGGCGTCCACGGCTATACGGATGCGCTGGGGATGGTGTGGCTGAAACTGGAAGATTGCGCGCGCGGTCTCGGACTCGCGAGAACAGCAACAAGCGGAAATGTGGTAGTTCGTTGGGAGCGCGTCTTCAAGTATCTGGTGGAGATCGGGTTCATGCCCACAAGTGGGCATGGCGATAAAAACGCGTATATTCCCGAACCGACGTTCTACAAACTGGCGATGAAAGTCGATAATCCGATCGGCGAAGCGTTTCAAGATAAACTGGCGTATGACATCCTGCCGAAAATCCGCAAATATGGAATGTACATGACGCCGTCGGTGATAGAAAGAGTGTTGCGCGATCCCGATATCATCATCGAGATGGCGAAAAAGCTCAAAGAAGAAAAAGCGAAAACAGAGGCGTTGACGCAGGCGATTCAGACATTGGAGCCTAAGGCGAATTACTGCGATATCATATTGGCGTGCCCCGATGTGGTGCCGATCACGCAAATAGCAAAAGACTACGGCATGACGGGCGAGGCATTCAATCAGCTGTTGCATGAGTACAAAATACAGTACAAGCTGAACGGTACGTGGGTGTTGTACGCGGATTATGCGGATAAAGGGTACACGCAATCGAAGACGTTCTACAGCACGGATAGGAGAGGAATCAAGAGGGCGTTTATGCATACGTATTGGACGCAAACAGGGCGTTTTTTCCTGTACAACGTGCTCAAAAAACATAACGTTTATCCGACGATAGAAAAACTGCAATTAGAGGAGGAGGATGTCGAAATTTGAAAGTAAAAAAACATGACGGGCGATTGGAGTCGTTCGAGCCGTGGAAGATCAAAAAAGCGGTAATGGCGGCAGGGGCGTCGAAGAAAACAGCTTGCGAGATCACGCAGACGATGGTCGAGCGGATGCGGGGCTTGGAAAAAGAAGCGGATGCGGAAGGAATTTGTTCCGTGGATGCGATCCATAACGCGGTAGAAGTAGAGCTGATGAAAAGAGAGCCGGCAATAGCGAAGTCCTATATTCTGTACCGACAAAAGCGCGCGGATTACAGGGAGTCGGAGAGCCCGCTGAACAAAGAGATAGAAAAGTATTACGCGGAGATTAACAGAGACAACGCAAACGCGGCAAACGGCAGTGCGGCGTCGAAGATGTATTCGATAGCGGAGGCGGCGACGAAGAATTACAACCTGTCGAAGATGAGCAAAAGAGCGGCTTGGAATCACCGGAAGGGCAGAATTTACATCCACGATCTGGCGTACCGGAATATCACGTTCAACTGCTTTTTCAATCCGATAGGTCGTATGCTGAAGGAAGGATTCGGCAACGGAGTGGGCTATATCCGTCTTCCGAAGAGAATCGGGAGCGCGCTCGCATTGGTGGCGATCATTCTGCAGTCAAGTCAAAATTCATTGTTCGGCGGTCAGGGCATCCTGAATTTCGACACAGACCTTGCTCCTTATGTTAAGGCAGAGTATCACAGGCAGTATGAAAGATTAGTTGACTATCAGATGTGCGGAAGTCGAAGGAACCGCGAGGCGATGGAGGCGACAGAAAAAGAAGTATATCAAGCGATGGAAGCGTTCGTATACAACATGAATCAGATGAGAAGCCGCTCGGGCGCGCAACCGACGTTCTCGTCAGTCAACTTCGGCACGGACACGTCTTGGGCAGGCAGAATGATAACGCGAAACCTGTTGAAGGCGTACATATCCGGGCTGGGACACGGCGAAAATCCGATCTTCCCAAATCTGTGCTACCGACTGAAAGAAGGGGTAAATCTCCGAGAACTCGATCCGAATTTCGACTTGACAAAATTAGCGATCGAGTGTGTAGGAAAAAGGATACAGCCGCGTTTCGTATTCTGCGATTCATATGCGTATGCCGGACTGGAATTGAATGAAATAGGAGCGATGGGCTGTCGGACGTCGATCCGCGCGAATGTAAACGGAGAGAAGACGCCCGAGGCGCGCGGGAACTTGGCGTTCGTGACGATCAATCTGCCGTATCTGGCATTGGAAGCAAAAGGAGATGCAGAAAAATTCGCGTCGTTACTGAAGGAAGCGTTGAATGACGCGAAGGAAGAGTTACTGGACAGGTACAAAACAATCAAGCAACTGAAGAAAAGAGATATCCCGTTCGTATCGGATTGGTATCAAGGGGCGGCGGGCTTAAAAGAAGATGATGAGATCGAGCCGATGATCAAAAACGGAACGTTATCGATAGGATTTATCGGATTGGCGGAATGCTTGAAAGTATTGTACGGAAAGCATCAAGGAGAGAGCGATAAAGTCAACAAAGAAGGACTTGCCCTGGTGGCAACAATCCGCGGATTTACGAATGAGGCAACGAAAGAAACGAGCTTGAATTTCAGTACGTTTGCGAGCCCGGCAGAGAGTGCGTGTTATACGCTGATGAAGGCGTGTCGGCGAGACTTCGGAGTGATAGAGGGCGTAACGGATAAAGAATACCTGACGAACAGTTTTCATTTACCTGTGGACTTCGAGTGTGACGCGAAAAAGAAGATAGATATAGAAGGACGCTATCATTTACTGTGCAACGCGGGCGCGATCTTCTATTTGGAGTCGGAGGAATCGCCGAAGAATAATCCCGAGGGCTTGCTGAGTTTATTACAATATATGTCGGAGTCAGGGATCGCATACGGAGGAGTGAATTGGAAGCACGCGTTCTGCGAGGACTGTCATGAGCAGGGTGATTTTCGCGGCACCTGTCCGAAGTGCGGAAGCAAAAACATAAAAGAGACCGCAATAATAACAGGCTACTTGTCGGAAAAGGATCGATTTAACGACGGGAAGTTGGCGGAGCTTAGAGCGCGCAAAGGACATCTCGGAGGAGGGTTGAATGAGAGTAGCGGGTCGGCGGGCAACGTCGCTGTTTGACGGGCTCGGCATAAACTACGTATTATTCTGTCAAGGTTGCAAACATGGTTGCGAAGGCTGTCAAAATCCGGAGACATGGTCGATGGACGGCGGGCTAGAAATGACGGTAGAAGAAATAGAGAGTGATATAGAAAAGTATATGCCGCTGATAACGGGAGTAACATTCAGCGGCGGCGATCCGGTGTATCAGCTGAGCGAAGTATTGAAACTGGACGCGTGGGCGAAGGCGAAGAGGTTAAAAACGACATTGTACACGGGCTTTAGCGTGACGAATGACAAGTGGCTGTCGGAGTTGCCGTTTGATTACATAATAGACGGACGGTTTGAAAAAAGTCTCCGCACATCGGCGTGTGCGTTCCGAGGAAGCAAAAATCAGAATATGTATCAAAGAATGGAGGCGGGCTACGTCAATATAAATGAAAAAGTCGATGGAGTAATAAAAAAATGATGCGATTGGAAGATGTATTAAAAACGGATGAAGAAGAAGAAGAAAGAATCCGTCGTCTGACGAGGTATCACGGCATCGATCCCTTGAATGTAATTTTGGAGAAAGAAAAGAAGTTAGAGACAAAGAAGTCGTTGATGATACTGTTGAAAGAATTAAAGCCGCTCCAGCGCGAAATATTATTAATGACGACGCAAGGTTACAGCATACGTCGAATAGCATCGGAACTGAACAGAAGCCATGCGACGATAGCGGGCTGTAAGAGAACGATAATGAAAAGGTTGTTCGGAGTAGCAGACGAAGCGCGGATAAAAGAATTGCGAGAACAAATAACAAAGGCGATCACAAAAGGTAAGAGTGGACGACGCTATGAAAAGCAGAAAGAAGAATACGCGAAACGCTACGAAGTCCGCGAGGCGTTGAAAAAAATATACGTGTCATTGATGCCATTGCCTGAGTCGTCAAAAGTCCGGAAAAAATCCTGTCGTCCGACTTGTCTGTTTGAAAGAATGATGGGCAAGAAAAAAGAATGCAGACTGCCGCGTTATTTTGTTGAGAGCTTCGGAGATGAAAGAACGGTATGCAGTCTGTGTGAGTGTCGGTGTGGGAATAAAAAAAGCCTCGAGTGATCGGGGCTTTTTTATAAAGTGTTGACAAATATGCTATAATAATAAAAATAAATGATGATTGGAATAGTATTTTGTTAACGTGAGTGATCATGCAGTTTGAAGTTATATTTTACGAGATGACAGATGGACAAAAGCCTATTGAAGACTTCTTAAAAGCTTTGGATGTAAAAATGCGCGCTAAAGTTGTCTTGATGATGGAGTTATTGGAAAAGAAGGGCACGGAATTACGCGAGCCGTACAGCAAAGCTCTTGGAGACGGCATTTTTGAATTGCGTTGCAAACTCGGCAGTAATGTCTCACGAACATTGTATTTTTTCTTCTCTGGAGCGAAGATCATTATAACAAATGGTTTCATTAAGAAAACGCGCAAGACGCCGCAACGCGAATTGGAACTGGCAAAGGCGCGGCGTGCCGAGTATGTGAGGAGGATGCAACATGAAGACATTGCAACAATACAAAGCGGAGCAAATGACGGATGAAGAGTTTCGTCGGGCGTACGAAGAACTGCGTCTGGAACAGGAACACGACGACAAGGACGTCGATCAAAAAGTTGCAGTGCATTGCATAATTAAAGAGCGGCAGTCGTTTCAAGTTGCGGTAGTTTAACAGTTTTGTTCGTCTAAAAATCTGTGTGAGCGTCGGTGCGGGAATAAAAAAAGCCTCGAGTGATCGAGGCTTTTAATGTCAATATATCTTTCTGATGATCATGACAGTTGTTTCCGTGCCGCAGTTTGAATGAGATTGTCGTCGATATCAATATCAAGAGTAATTTTCTTATAGAGGCGTTCCGGCGGCACCCTTTTCATTTTAGACATTTGCTCGTCAGTCAACTCGGGAATATCATCGAGATTGATATCTTCGTCCGGCATTTCGTCAAGTTTTTTCAGCCTAGCCTTTTGCTCGCCAGTCAAAGGCGGCATGCCTTTGTAAATCAGTATACTGCCCATAGTAAAGTTCCTTCTCTCTTTTTGTTGCTTTTCGCGCCGATATCAATCGTGTAGTTTCGCCGCGTTCAGTGTAAATTACACACAGAATTTTGTCGACCATGCCGATTGTGATCCATCGATCCTCATGATCACTGTGTTTATCATCGTGATCTTCGATCCGACTATCGTCTAAGAAAACGCGCGCCGCGTCGTCGAAATAGACATCGTGATTCTTGATATTCGCCGCCGCTTTATCGTCATCCCATTCAATTTTTCTACCTCCGACTTCAATCAGCATATCCAAACCTCCCGAGGCTTGAAAGTGTGTCAAACTCTGTCTTTATTAATTAATTTTACGCCGACATAAGCAAAGTTGTCAATAAAAAAAGCGCAACCCGATCGGATTGCGCGTGAAGGTCAGTCAAAAGCGGCTTGCATATTGTCGGCAATTTCTTTTTGTGATAAGTGAATATATCGGAGTGTAGACTGAACGCTCCGATGCCCGAGAACTTCTTTGACGAGCTTGATATCACCGGTCTCGCGCGCCAATTTCGTAGCCAGCCCATGCCGAAAGGAATGAGGATGTAAATGAGGAAACCCACATTCGACACAAGCATTTTCGATAAGCATCCCCAGTCGTCGTTTGGTTATTGCGCCGATTTGTTTGCGGTTGTTGAGAAAAAGAGCGTCAATACGAGTATCGGGAAAAGCCTTGAGTTGTTTTCTGCGGACGGTTTTGATGTAGGTATGAAAGAGCGCGGCAAGTTGCGGCAAAACAGGAATGCGCCGAGTTTTACCGTTTTTTGTACGCTCGCCGTCGCCCGATGGTACGAGAAGGCTGAGCGAACCCGTAGTAGAATCTTTCTGCCAATGAGACACTTTCGACTGTGCAATCTCGCCGAGCCGAAGCCCGGCATAATAAGCCATACCGATAATCAAAGCAACGCGAGCGTCTGCGCGGCTGATGATGAATTCGGCTTCATCGCGCGTAGCAAAAACCATTTCGCGCTCGTCCTTCTTGACGCCGCTCATGAACAAAACCATTTCCTGAACGTCAATCGGATCAAATTCGCGCGGAAAATGCTTGAAAATCCATTTGACGGCGGCATAGCGATGTAGTATAGTAGAATTGGATATGCCGAGTTGACGCCATGCCAAGGTACACTCGACGATGTGTTGTAAATCCGGCTTGTCTTTAAAGTCGAATTGCGACAGCGCACGCCAATAATCATACGCCGTCGCTCCGTTCGTCTTTGCGTCAAGCAGGATTTTGATCTTGTCGGTCATTTCCTGCCAGTTCATGGTATACTCCTTTCAGTTAACGGTTTTGTGACGGGAAAAATAAAATGTAAATGATCGTCCAAAAGATGATGTTAATAATCACGTTAACCGCTCCTTTCAAAAATGCGGCGGCGGACGCCCCTGTAGTATGATACAAGGGCGTCGTCAGCCGCGTCGAATTCTCGCATGCGGCTTATTCGCCGTTTTACTGATCAGCCGTCAGTGTCGTCAAACTCAAATTCGTCGTCGTCTGCAAGCTCTTCTTCGAGAGCGAGATCGTCGGCGAATTTCTCGGCGAAAACCTTATTGAAAATGCGATCATAGAAGTAAATCTCGCCATCGCCGTTGCGGTCATAGCAAGCCGTTGCGTCGTCGAAGCCGTCAAGGTTGAATCCGCGTTGCAAAGCAACAGCGCGTTTCTCGAAGTCAGCAATATGTTTGCGGAGCTCGACGGAGTTATCAAAGTCGACTTCGCGCGAAATGTAGAGGGTGAGCGTCATTTCAAGCGTCTTATTCATTTTAAATTTCCTCCTCGACGATAGATTTGCGAATAACGTCGACGACCTTGCGGAACCAGCGAATTTGGAATCCCGAATGCCCATTGCGGACGAAGGGGAATGCCGCGCCGTATGATTTGCCGTCTTCGGTCAGAACGCGCCCCTGCTCGGACTTCACTTGCAAGCCGAGCTTTTCAAGGCGATTGTTGACTTCTTCTGCGGTAATGCCGAGAATTTTGCCGATACCGGTCGGATTGAAAAGGCTGTCGGAGTGCTCTGAGGAAGGAAGCAAGCCTCTGAGAGAGTTGAAATTCATTTTGTAAGCGTCTTCCGCGATTTGCGTAGCCTTGGCGAGCGCAATGCCTTTGTCAACGCCGAAGACAAGCTCAAGGTTTTTGGCAGTCTCGCCAATATCTTTGACGGCGTTGTTGAAAATAGTCATTTGTGCAGTCGGAGCGAGCGTCGGCTCGGCATAAAAGCCGTGTTTGCGAATGGCAGGCAGAATGACGCGCGCGATCTTGTCTTGAAAGGCGTTGCCGATGGGATTGTTGACTTTCATTCCCAGCCGATAGAAAACGTGCTCGGGAATGAACTTCGCCGCGAGTTCTTCCCCAACTTCTTGGGGAAAGCCGATTTCGTCAAGATACTTGCGAACAGTCGACCAGCGGATCGATTCGTACACTTTACCGTTCTTATTCTGTCTTTGCGTAATGCCAAGTCCGCGAGCGCAATCGTCAAGTTTCAGCCATGCGGTGCCTTCATTATCGACGTAGCCATGAACGCCTTCGACTTCGACGGGCGTCAATGCAGTCTCATTTACCATGATGTTCAGTCCTTTCAAAAATGTTTGATGATCGGAGCCGCCGATACCGAACGGCGGCTCGCGTGCTCTGTGTTTCATGATTGCTCGTCCTCTCGTGCGTTGCGTCAGACGTTGACTCGGAGAAGCCTGTCAGTAAATGGCAACGCCGTCAAGCGCACAGCGCGAGAGTTTGTACCGCAACTTGACATAATCATGCCGCTCGGTGTTGTCAGAATGCCATGCGTCTTTCAATTCCGCATTCCACGGTTGCTCGAGCCATTCATTGAATTTTTTAATATGATCAGTGATAGCGTAGATGGGAGCAACGCGCGGATCGCCGTTGTTAATTACTAAAGTAGTAACTTTAGGGAAGTGAGGGCTATTGACGATCCACATAGCGGACGTGATCAGATTGTCGAGCCGCTTCTCGTAGTACTTTTCCTGCCGTCTGTTTTTGAATCCGTTCGATCGGATGACGTCAATCTTGTGAATTGACTGCGCGATCTTGATAAGTTCCGCCATGTCGCGAGCGTCGGTAATACCGAGCTTTTGCGCCGCGATTGATGCCATGTAAGTATCCATTTTGAAAGCCTCCCGTGTTATCTTTTAAAGCACTCCGCTTGCGCGAGAGTATCAATCGCCTGCCGCCGAGCCTTGACAAGCTCGCCGAGGTCAACATCGCCTTTGCGGATGGCGCGGTTGCAAGTAACGCAATACCGCCGAGCCGCTTTGATGATGATCTCAGCCGTGTTGACGAGATCGCGCGCTTCGCCGAGGAAAATGATGGCGTCAGTCTTAGTTGCAAGATTGCTCTGCATAATCACAACTCCTTTGTGCAAAAATAGAGAGCCGCCGAGTGTTTGACGGCTTCCCCTCCGTTGCGTACCGCTTGCGGTTTTGTAACCTTAAGTCTCGTAATGCAATTCTACGAGAGCCGAGTACAATTCTTCTGCAACGCGGCGCGCGGCGTGAGCTTTGATCTCTGCAATCTTCAATTCGACTTGCGTATGAGCGTCCGCAGGATTGCAATTCGCCTGAGCGATGCGCAATTCGCGTTCAATGTCGTTGAGAATGCGCTTGAGCTCGCGCTTTGCGTCGACGATGAAGAAGTTGCTGACCATCTTCGCTTTGCCGTCTTTGAGAAGGTTGTGAACGTCGGTTGTGCTGATACGCATGGGATGGGGATCATCGATCCCGTAAACGACATATCCCTTGCGCCCGTACTTGTCGACAACGAGTTTGATCTCGGTTTTCTTCATGATGAATCAATCCTTTCTGTTAAAACAAAGAGATTATTGTCAGAGAAGCCGTTTGTCGTGTTTGCTTCGGTTTGACAAGTTTCTTTTTCCGCAAGTTCTCGCGGCACCGATATCGCCAATCGAGAGCCCAATCATGATGAGTAGGCGTCAGCAAGTCGAGAACGGCGACAGGGCAGTGATCGGCGAGCGAACCGACAGACTCGGTGTCCCAGCGAAGTCCGATCTCGCCTTTTTTGTACATATCGCCAATGTCGACGGTTGCCGCCAGAGCCGTCACCGAGCCGTCAGGACATGCGATAGCTCTGTAGTATTCGCGCTTATTCCTGTCGTTTGCAGACTTGACAACGTAGCCTTTTGAAACGAAACGGTAACCTTCAGCGAGCATGCCGTCAAAAAACCGATCGATGTCTTTCATGCTCGAGCAGTGATGCCCATAATCCCATCCCATGACTCAGCTCCTCCTATCGAGGAGCTCGCAGAGAGTATCGAAACGGATGCGAGCGTCATAATCGTCTTCATTGCGGTCATAGTCTTTGATGCTCTGACGGAGCATTTGCCGTGCGCGAGCGAGAATAATGAACGCGTCGAAAATGGCATTCGCCGCGCCGCGATCTCCGCGCGAATACAATTCGCTGAGGACTTTAGAAATGCGTCTTGACATAACGAATCAATCCTTTCAAAAATGATGTTGATATGGCATGACGAAGCCGCCGTGTTTTGACGAATCCCTTAAATAGCGGCGTTCTGCAGAATAAACTTCCCTTGCCGCTTAATTTTTGCGGTAAAGGCGTCAACGATGCTCTCAATGGTCGCGAATTTGTCTTTCATTTTGAGCATCAATTTAACCTCGGCAGTTATTGCCGCTTGATAAGCCGCAATAACCTTGCCTGCTGCCGTGTTGATAGCGGCACCGATTTTGTGTTTGATTTTGCCAAGAATGCCGCCGCGAATAGACGCCGCGTTTTGTGCAATCAGTTTTTCGCTGATCTGACGGCCGGCTTCGATGGCAAATTGCTTGCCGATATCGACGAGAGTTTTTGATACCGAATCAGCCGAGAGAGTTTTAACAGCAGGCATCGAAGGCAGTTTGATCGGATCGCCTGTTTTTTCGGCATTTGTCAACGAGATCGCCGCGTTGATAGCTTCGCACGGAGTGATCGGTTTAGCCGCTTCGCCGAAGAGAATTTCTTGACACGGGCATCCCCTTGCGGCAATAACGCGCACGATGTTATTCAACATCGACACGATCCATTTTGCGCCGCGTTTGTTTTTCTCGAAGAATTTCAAAAGAGTTTCGACTTCGGGAGTCTCACCGTCAAAAAGCGGCAATTGCTGAAGGTATCGCTCGACGTTTTTGTACGCGCTTGTCTTAATGCGCTCGTAGAGTGATACGGCACGTGCGATCGCCGGAGTGAAATTACAATTGAAGGCAATCTCAGCCTTTTGTTGCAGTTTCAACTTGGCGATGCCTGTCGCCGAAGCCTCTAATGCCTTCGAGACATTTTTGATATCGTCGTCGGTAGACTCAGCCATCTTGCTGATGAGCCCGTCATCGTCATAAGCCGCCGCATAGATAGCGCGCTTGACACGGACGATCGCATCGGCATTGACGCCGTTTTTGCTGTAATATTTATTCTGCTCTTGCGGTTTGGCAAGCCGCGAAATGACTTTGTTAACGAAAGGCGAATTAGACTTGTCAGTCAAGTCGTCGCCTTCGAGCCAGTTAAAATCATCGAGATTAAGCATCCCCGCATCGATCTTAGCTTGCTCGAAAGGATTTAACTCCGCGCCGCCGAGCGTCGAATGAACGATATCATTCAGAGTAGCGGCATCGATGCTCCCTTGAATTTCGCGGACAAGAACAGGTTTGTCGATACTGCGGACGATATCGGCGTCAATACCGAATGTTGACGCGTTGTCGACGAGAAAAGCCTTGTAATTCGCCGCCGATTTTGCGTTGACAGAATACGCCCGCGCGATTGCCATGCTTCTTCCATTGCCGTTGAGAACGACGCCGTCACGGCGAATAATCGGTGCGCCTTGATTAAGGTAAACCGATGCCGCGACTTCATTCGGATCGAGAGTGACAGCCATGCGTGCAATCTGCAGTGCCATAGCGGCATTTTGGCGATTGCGCGGTTGCAAAGCCTTCGGGTACCGATCATTCATCGAAACAAAAGTACCGTTCATGGTATGCGAAGAGATGATCTGATCGACAGACTTTATTCTGTAGATGCAAGAGACTTGACGTCCGCTATCGGTTTTGACTATGATAGTTTTCATGATCCTCAATCCTTTCAAAACAGATAAGTGAATACGGAGTTGCCCTGTTGATTGACAAGGCAACAGAGAGTGATAAACTCCCGCATATACCGCCGCGCCCGGAGGCTTCGGCGGCATAAATTGAAGTTTGAATCACATCGATCGATTGACGGTTGGTTATGCGTTGTTTTCGTCGTATTCGATCTCGTCGGCGTAATTTTCGGCTTTTTTGTAGCCGCGCCACGTATCGACATAAACGACACCGTCATCGTCCCGCCAACCATCGCCGCTCATGCAGTCTTGATAGAGACGAATTTCGGCAGTGTCATCGACAAAATTCATGCCGAGACCGACACTGTTGCCTTCACAGCGATCGATATCCGATGCAAAATCGTCGATGAGATCGCGCAGTTCGTCGGCGTCGGAGAATTCGACTTCGCGCGTGACGCGTACGGTCATCAGAGCTTCGAGTTTGATTTTTGCCATGCTAATCAAATCCTTTCAAGTTGAATAGAGCATAATGCCCATCAAAACCGCCGTACGCCGAAGGTAGGCGCCTGACGGCGGCTTTAGTTTGCATTATGGGCTTGACGCAATCGATGTTGACGAGGGGGTGGATCAGTGTTCTAAATAATGCTCTGGATATCTAAGGCATGTGTCTGCAATCCAAAAATCACGATAAGGAGTCTTGTATTGCGCGTATGACGAAACAATCTCTCTTACATCATCGAATGTTACATTGTCAAACGAGGGATCATACACAGGCTTTCTTTTTTTTGCAATATCGGCAAGAGTAGAATAGACAATGTGCTTATCACAAGGAGTTAAAAGAGAAAACAATTTTTCCAAAATTGACACTCTGATTGACTCTACTTTCTGCTCAATCTCCTCAAAACGATAAACAAATTGCATAACGTCACTGAGTTTTCTGAATCTGCCATTCGCCGTTCTCTCAGATACTATCAGAAACGTATGATGTTCAGGATTATTGAGAAGTTCCTGTCTCATGGCTTCGAGAGCTCGCTCGAGAAAGCAGTATTCATCAACCAAAATACTCGCGTCGTTAATTTCTACAACTTCCTCTTTGTAATAAGGAAAATCCTTCGGCTTAAAGGTTCCATTGAGCATTTTTTCATGCCAATCTTTGATCCGTTGTTTCATTCCGATCAATCCTTTCAAAATAATTTCGTCGGTTCGCCGATTGACTCGGCGGTAAGAGCGTGATAAACTCTTAAGCATACCGCCGATAAAGCTCGGCGGCATAATAAAAGTTTCGATCACGCGAGTGTGATCAGAATGTAAGAAGAGATTGAAAGAGCCGCGTTGCCGCTTCCTGACTGATATCGGCAGTGTTGCCTTCATCGTCGCCTGCGTCGTCAGAGACTTCTTCGTCAGGATCGCTGTCATCTTCGTTGTACCAATCGCTGTTTTGAATTTCGTCGATCAGTTCGTCAACAGGCATCCATTGCTCGTTGACAGCCTCGAAATCGCGAACTTCAGGCTCACGCTTAACGTCGATAACTTCAAACTCCCCGCCCCAGAAGTCGATAGCGGCGAGAATACCTTTGTTGCTAACATCGGAACGGAACTCGTCGACGATCTGAGGAAGTTCCTCGATCGGATGGCTGTTATCGACTTCTGTAAACATATCGATAGCGACTGTAGCGAAAACGCGTATCATTACTGTTGCTTCTTTCATGGTGATCAATCCTTTCAAAAAAAATAAGTGAATAATCGGCGTTTGAAAAACGCTTTACACGGCATCCGCCGATATCTCGTTCGGATGCCGGTTAAAACGTTTGATCAATTGCGATTGACGCGGTTAACGCCGTGATATCGGCGTGATTGCCGCGTCAAGTGTGTTGCTCGAATTGTTAAGCAATCTCGTTAAACAATGCGGCAATTTCGTCGAAAATCAGTTTGTTAATTCTCGCCACTTCGCCGACCGGTCGCATGCAAATGTACTCTCTTGTTCGAATACCAAACGCAAAATCGAAAAGACGCTGAGCATTGCGTTTGACTTGCAAGATCGCCGTGAAAACCAATGCAACTTTGTCGACAGTCAACTCTTCATTGGCGCGCGCAATCAACGCCATTTCGGCGGCGGTTGACGCGGTCTCGACTGTTTCAGTATCGACAATAACGATATCGGCGCGGCGATCGTCGACAGCGAAGAGAGCTTCTTTAATCTGTGCGTCGATATACTTGTCTCCCTGATCGTTCATTCTGTTAATGACTATCGCGTTATGCCCGATCGCATTCAACAATTCGGTTGCCTTTTTCATTCTAATCAATCCTTTCAAATGAATAGAGCATATTGCTCATTAAAACCGTCGGGAGCGTTTACTCTGGCGGCTTTAATTAGCAATATGTGGTTGCTGATTAGAATGAGTGATTGTCAAGCCGCCCGCCGTGAAAGGCAAGCGGCTTGACTTCGATCGGTTGTGTTGACGGCGCGCGCGGCGATTATGCCATGCGGAGTTTCATTGTACGGTTCGGAGTATACTTGTCAGTACGCAAACACGCTTTTCTGAAATGGTAGAATTTTTTACCTTTTTCACGTTTGATCATCACAGCGGCATTGGTACCGCATGCCCGCGCTTCTAATAAAGCCTTGTCAATGACGTTTTCGTTCGCTTCATTGTCACGGTAATAGACTTTCGCCAATTCAAGATAGTCATTCTCGTGAGTATCGCGTATTTCTTTGCAAACTGAGCAAGTATCTCGATCCTGATTCCTGATGTCAGAATCGCCGCCCTCGAAAATTTCATGCTTGAAAACTTCCATATTGAATGAATACCATTCAATATTGTCAAGATGCTCATTCAACGCGCAAATAAGTTTGGCATCATCTGCAGTGTTGCCCGTAATCAAAATCGGCTCGACAGTCTCGTACTTTTCAATAGCCGTACCGATCTCGACCGGAGCGTTTTTCCTGCGCTTCGCCGCTTCACGCTGTTTGCGGT
>CALGGX010000270.1 GCA_937916025.1 uncultured Selenomonadales bacterium | reverse complement strand
CGTCAACAATGCAGTACTGCCGAGTCTTCGGATAGATCAGCACGTCGCCTTCGTAGATGTCGAACTTGTCTTCGATCTTGATCGACGCCGGAATTTCTTCGAGGAATGAGCCCTCCACCACCGGCTCAATCAATTTCTCGCCGCGCAACACCACGAAGCAGTTGTAGAAATCTCTGCCTTTTTCAAAGTACTGTTCGAGCGCGATTTTCGATGTCAAATCCAATCGTCAACACTCCTCTCAATGTCACTGAAATCAGTTTAGCGTTTCGAGCGCACGGCGTCAATCGATACATATCAAGCCGAGTCCGCCGAAATTGCGGACATTTTTTCATGTCTTTGAAGGATTCCACTCCGGCGTTGTCGACAAGCCGAACTGCATTAAAATCTTCCCGACGATGTGATCGACTTGCTCTTCGATTGTGTGCGGCACGTTGTAGAACGTCAACATTGGCGGAATGACAATCACTCCGCACTCGGCGAGCGTCGTCAAGTTTCGGAGATGTATGCGGCTCAGCGGCATTTCTCTCGGTACGACGATCAGCTTGCGATGTTCTTTGATGCAGACATCAGCCGCGCGGAGCAGGAGATTCTCGGCGTAACCGCTCGCCATGCCCGCAATCGTTTTCATCGAGCACGGCACGACGATCATGCCATCGTTAGCGAACGAGCCGCTCGCAATCGACGCGTCAATCTCGTCGACGCCGTACGATCTCGCGGCGAGTTGTCGAATGACGTAGAGATCGAAATTCGTCTCGTGACGGATCGTCAATTCCGCGCCGTGCGTGATGATCAAATGCGTTTCGACGCCGAGCTCTTTCAATCGACGCAGGAGCTCGATTGCAATGACCGCGCCGCTCGCGCCGCTCATTCCGACAATCAATCGCATAACGTCACTCCTCATTGCCGATATTGACGGTATGAATGACGCGATAGCCCGCGCGCTTGAGCTTGTTTTTGATATCGTCGACGACCGGCTCGGGAGCCTCGAAACGCATGACGACATCATACTTCTCGCCTTCAGGCTTGCGGCAAGTGATCATGCTGTCGAGATTGACGCCGCTGTCGGCATATATCTTGCTGATTTCGGCGATCGTCCCAACGCGATTATCGACTTCGATCGTCAAGCGCGTGCGCCCGGACGGCAACCCCATCAGACTTACGAACGTCTTCAAAATGTCCGTGGCAGTGATGATTCCGACGACCGCTCCGACGTCCGAAACGACCGGCAAGCCGCCGACTTTGTTGTTGTACATGATCAGCGCGGCTTCTTCGATCGTCGCCT
>CALGGX010000269.1 GCA_937916025.1 uncultured Selenomonadales bacterium | reverse complement strand
TGTTCACCGGCGAATACATGCCGCGCATTCAAAAAATCCTGTCCGTCAAAGAGATTTTCAAAAATCTCATGTCGGAAGTCGAAGAGGCAATGCAATCGGACAGCGCAAAAGCCGCCGTTCAAAACTGCTGAAGGGAGAATGTTCATTGGAGAATCGAGTTGTAATCACCGGCTTGGGGGTCATCAGTCCGATCGGAATCGGCAAGGAAACATTTTGGACGTCGCTGATTGCGGGCAAAAACGGCATCGATCGAATTACGCGGTTTGATCCGACGGATTATCCCTGTCAAATCGCCGGCGAAGTCAATGACTTCAATTCCGACGACTTCATCGACAAAAAAGAAGTCAAGCGCATGGATCGGTTTACGCAATTTGCGCTCGCGGCGTCAAAACTCGCCGTCGAGGATGCGAAACTTGACTTTGACGCAGTCGATCGCAATCGGGTCGGCGTGTTCATCGGCGCGGGCATCGGCGGCATGGATACTCTTCATACTCAATATCAAAGGCTGTTTGAAAAAGGTCCGACGCGGATAAGTCCGTTCTTCATTCCGATGATGATCGCAAATCTCGCGGCGGGGCAAGTTGCAATCGAATTCAAAATCCACGGTCCGGCATCATGCATAGTGACGGCTTGCGCTTCCGGCACGGATTGTATCGGAGATGCGCTTCGCGTTGTGCAACGCGGCGATGCGGATATCATGATTGCAGGCGGTACGGAAGCGGCAATCTCACCGGCAGGAGTCGCAGGCTTTTGCACGATGAAGGCACTGTGTTTCGACCATAATGACGATCCCGCGCATGCGTCGCGTCCTTTCGACAAAAATCGCAGCGGCTTCATCATGGGCGAGGGCTCGGGCATCGTTCTGCTTGAAAATCTCGAACACGCCAAAAAACGCGGCGCGCATATTTATGCCGAGTTGAGCGGCTACGGCAGGACGGCGGATGCGCATCACATTACCAGTCCGGCTCCGCATGGCGAGTTCCAAGGACTTTGCATGAAACAGGCAATCGAAGATGCAAAGCTCCGCCCCGAGCAGATCGATTACGTCAACGCGCACGGAACTTCCACGCATCAAAACGACGCTTGCGAAACGGAAGCAATCAAGACGATCTTCGGCGAGCACGCGAAAAAACTCGCCGTCTCTTCAATCAAATCAATGACGGGACATTTGCTCGGAGCGGCCGGCGGCATCGAATGCATCGCGACGGCTTTGACGATCGAGCGCGGCATCATTCCTCCGACAATCAATTACGAAACGCAAGATGAAGGGCTCGATCTCGATTACGTTCCCTCCAAAGCGCGCGAGCAAAAAGTCGACAGGGCGATCTCGAACTCGTTCGGCTTCGGCGGTCAAAATGCCTGCATCGTGCTCGAGCGGTTTGCCGATTGATCGGAGTGTGATTCAATGTCGAAAGAAATTGATGAACACGAAGTTCGGCGGGGAAGATTAATCGCATTTGCGGATAAGCTCGGCGTCGAGTTCAAAGACATTAATCTGCTCGAAACGGCGTTGACTCATGCTTCATACACAAAGTACGAAGACGAAGAGGCCGTCAACAACGAAAAACTCGAATTTCTCGGAGATGCCGTCATCGAATTAATCACGAGCGAATATCTGTATACGCATTTTCCCGATATGTCGGAAGGCGAATTGACGAAGGCACGTTCATGGCTGGTGCGTGAAGAGTCGCTTTCGGAGCTTGCAAAGAATTTCGGCTTCGGCAGAATGATGCGTTTCGGAGGTTCGGAGAACAATCCGATCGGTCGGTCGCGCCCGTCGACGCTCGAGGACGTGTTCGAGGCATTTGTCGGCGCGCTGTTTTTGGATCGAAAGATGACGATAGCGAAAAAATTCGTGCTTTCGGCGTTTGAAGACGGTTTTCGGCAACTCAAGAGCGGGGAAGTGTTGTTGAACGATTCCAAATCGGCATTGCAGGAGCTCATTCAGCGCGAGCAGGGGCATACGATCGAATACATCGAATTGCGGAATTACGGACCGCCGCATGACAAAACATTCGAGTGCGCGGTGAAGATTGACGGCATCGTTCGCGGGCGCGGCGTCGGCAAATCAAAACAATCGGCAGAAAAAGCGGCGGCACTCGAAGCGTCGAAAGACTTGTCAAAAATATTCATGAAAAAATACGGCGTGGCTTGCGCTGACTCAGAAACATTCACCGAAAAAGAAGCGGCTCTCGCCTACATTCGCGAAAAAGGTGCGCCAATCGTCGTAAAGGCGGACGGTTTGGCGGCTGGCAAAGGTGTCGTCGTCGCAAAAACTCTTGAAGAAGCCGAAAAAGCCGTTGAAGATTTG
>CALGGX010000268.1 GCA_937916025.1 uncultured Selenomonadales bacterium | reverse complement strand
GAAAGACCGGCGGGCAGAGTATCCTCACTGTATTCTCCGACGATATTAACAGCGGTATTCGCCGCGCCGACAAGCGTCATTGCGCCGTCGCCTACTTTGATGATTAAATATGAGCTGCTGATTGTGGTTGTGTAGCTGGCGCCGCCAATCGAAATGGTATCGTAGCGCGTGGCGTTGTAAATCAAGTCGCTGCCGTCGCCAGAATTGTACTGGAAAATATTTCCGACGGTGGTATTGCTGCTGAGATAAATCGTATCATTGCCAGTTCCACCAGAAATCGTACTTTCGGTTACATAATTAGAATATGAGGAGTACCCAAGGCTGACAAAGTCCGCGCCAGCTCCGCCGTCTATTTTTGTTCTCCAACCGTACCAGCAGTAAATGATATCGTTGTCAGCTCCGCCGTCTATCGTAGACATATCACCGGCAAGATAGAAGTAATCATTTCCATCACCGCCGTCTATTTTTGACTCGTAGCTATCATTGCGAATAGAATCATTGCCTGCACCGCCGAAAATCGTTGCATTGGTTCCGTAATTATAAATGGAATCCTCGCCAGCACCACCATAAATGACTCCATAGCTATGCTGGTGAGACCAACTAGAAACGCTACTGCTAATCGTGTCATTGCCGTCGCCCGCGTTGATCGTCGCGTAAGAGCCGCCGTTGTAGATGGAATCATTGCCGTCGCCTGCGTTGATCGTTGCGTAAGAGCCGGAGTTGTAGATGGAATCATTGCCGTCGCCCGCGTTGATCGTTGCGTACCTGCCGTAGTTGTAGATGGTATCATCGCCTACACCGGCGTTGATCGTCGCATAATAGCCGTAGTAGTTGTAGATGGAATCATCGCCGTCGCCCAAGTCGATCTGAACTGTATCACCGTAATAGTTATAGACAGTATCGTTGGCTGAACCGACCGAGATCGTTGCGCGATTGCCTCTATTGAAGACCTTATCCTCCGAGGAAGTGCCGCTCACTGCCGCTGCCGTCGCGTAATTTGCAATGCCGTAATTGAGAGCAGTCATCGTGCCGTTGGCTTGGCGTACTTGAATCGGAGTGTCAGCGACATTTTGGAAACGAATGGAACCGCTGCCGATTGTCACGATGACATCATCGCCCGACTTCGCCGTTGCGGAGATCGTTCCCGACGTGATCTGCAACGTATCACTCACATCAAAATAGGCAATGGTGTCATTACCGTCACCGGAGGCGTATTGCACTACGCTTCTATAGCCGACACGGATGGAATCATTGCCGTCGCCTGCGTTGATCGAGACAAGATCGCCTAAGTAGTTGTAGATGAAATCATTGCCGTCGCCTGCGTTGATCGTTGCGTAAGAGCCGGAGTTGTAGATGGAATCATTGCCGTCGCCCGCGTTGATCGAGACGTAATTTCCGACTGAACTCGAATATGAATTGCCGTAATTATGAATGGTGTCATTACCCGCACCGACAGAAATCGTCGCACCATGGCCCGTATTGTAGATCGAGTCCGCGCCACTCGTGCCGCTTACCAACGCGTAGCTTGACCAGTTGTAGACGTTCGCAAACCTCTGCAGATCGAATTGCACTTTCATAAAAATCAATCCTCCTTGAATTAAATCCGCCTCATTTTTCTCTGTGTGCATTGCATCATTGCAACTCAACTGCAGTCAACGGAATCGGCTCTTTTTTAATCTAATTCTAATCTTTCACTCCGCCGTTCACTGATTTCTCTCGAACAGCACCCGCAATCCCGTCAGCGTCAGGAAGTGATCGATCTTGTCGATCGTCTTCGACTCTTTGAAGATCATCTTCGCCAAGCCGCCCGTCGCGATCACTTTCATATCCTCCGAACCCTCGCCGAATTCGGCTTTGATCTTATCGACAATCGTGTCAATCTGCCCGACATAGCCGTAAATGATCCCCGCCTGCATCCCCTGCACCGTGTTGTGGCAGATGATCTTCTTCGGCGGTATCAATTCGATCCTCGGCAATTTCGCCGTCGCATTGAACAGCGCATCCGCACTCGCCATGATCCCGGGCGCAATCACCCCGCCCATGAAATCTCCGTTCCCCGCCACTACGTCAAACGTCGTCGCCGTGCCTATGTCTACCACTATCAGCGGTCCGCCGTACTGCTCGAACGCTCCGACCACGTTCACGATCCGATCCGCTCCGATCGCGCGAGGATTTTCGTAATTCAGCTTGATCCCCGTCTTGATCCCCGGGCCGACGATCAGCGGCTTCACTTTGAAATACCGCTCGCACATCTTCGCAAACGGTACTATCAGCGGCGGCACCACCGTCGAGATGATGATGTCTTTGATATCGCCGATCGTCACTCCTTGATACCGAAACAAATCGTTGATGAGCATGCCGTATTCGTCACCCGTTTTCTGCCGATCGGTCGAAATGCGCCAGTGCTTGTCGAGCGTCTTGCCCCGATACGTCCCCATCACTATGTTGCTGTTTCCAATGTCGATTACCAATAACAATGCAGTCACTCCCGCAATCATTTTTTCATCAATTGTATTTATCGCCGAGTGTTCAGTCAATCAAAATTTGACTTGCTTGCGGCGGCGTTGTATAATCGGCTGTATTTCAATCAGAAGGAGAGATTTTCTTATGCCCACTCCCAAAAAGGCGTTCATTTTTTTCAATTGCGATGAAAACAAATCCGAACAGTCGATGAATATTTTCTACAACCGCGTCGTCTATCGCGATCTGACGACCGCGCGGAAATTGCTTTGGAAAAAAATCAGAGATGAACTCGATAATGAGCGCATCTTCATTGACGAAAAAGATATGAAATCCGTTCGCGAGATGATCCTCACCGGCGAACCGACCGACGCAAGCGAACTGATCCGCTTCGGCGCGATTAAAACCGTCGACTGCTTTTGATTGCCGAAAGGAGTGCTCTGTATGAAATTCCGCGCGGCGATTTTCGACATGGACGGCACGCTTCTCGATACGCTCGAGGATTTGGCGGATTCCGTCAATGAAATGCTCGAACATTATAACTTTCCGCAACATCCGCTCGAAAAATATCGGTACTTCGTCGGCAACGGAGCGCGCAAATTGATCGAGCGGACGGTTCCGAGCGAGCAGGTTTCGGATAAAACATTCGTTGAAGAGGCAAGAAAATATTATGACGGTTGCTACCGGCGGCGGCTGTTGAACAAAACCAAACCGTATGACGGCATTCTCGAAATGCTCGAGCGATTGAAGGCAAAAAAAATTCCGATGGGAATTGTAACCAATAAGCAAAATTTCGCCGCGCAACTGCTTTCTGAAAAATTCTTTCCGCGCGGAATGTTCGATGCAGTGATCGGTGATCGAGACGGACTGCCGCGCAAACCCGATCCGACAAAAGCATTGAAGATCGCCTCGGAGTTCGGAGTTCAACCGGCTGAAGTTGCTTACTTCGGCGATTCGTCTGTCGATATGCAGACGGCGGTCAACGCCGGTTTTTTTGCGATCGGAGTGACGTGGGGCTTCCGCACGCGCGAGGAACTGCTCGAAAACGGCGCGCAATTGATCATCGATCATCCGCTCGAAGTGTTTGATCGAATTGAATTTACAAATTGATCGACAGCCGAAAATTTTGCAATGAAAAACGACGACGCCGGTTCAAACGTCGCCGTTTTTTTGATCGGAATGTTGATCACTGTTTCAGATATTGATTTTCGAGCCGCTCGAGCGTGCCGTCCATGCGAAGTTCCGCCAGCACGAAGTTGATGTAATTCAGAAATTCCTGATCGCCCTTCTGCATCAAAATGCCGCACGAGTGCAATGTGAACGGCGCATTGATGAGCGGCGCGGCGAGATTTTTATCCGACTTGATGTATTGCAACGCTTCAACCGTTTCCGTGATCATGATATCCGCATTGCCGATCGATACTTGATTCGGAATTTCCGCATTCTGCTCAAACACAATCAATTGCGCGCGTTTCAGATTGGCGCGGGCGAATTTCTCGTTCGTGCCGCCCGGATTGATCATCACTCGGACGTCGGGCTTGTTGATGTCGTCGAGCGTTCGAAACTTCTTCGCGTCTTTCTTCCGACAGAGGATCGTCTTGCCGAAAAGTCCGACGCCGTAACCATCCGACATCGCCATTGACTTCGCCCGCGCGTAATTCCGCGAAATGCCGCACAGCGCAATGTCAAACTTGCCCGCGAGAGTATCTGCCGTCAATGTCGGCCACGAAGTCGGAACGTATTCGATCTTCACTCCGAGCGATTCGGCAATGAGTTTCGAGAGCTCGGCGTCAATGCCTTCGTATTCGCCGGTCGCTTTGTTGAAATACGACATCGGTTTGTAATCGCCCGTCGTGCCGATTCTGATCGTGCCGCGCTCGGCTATCTCTTCCAAATGTCCCGCCTCGACGCCGGACACAATCGCGAGCATCGCAATCAATATCGCAAAGAATTTTTTCATGTCATCACCTGTCAAAACAACTCAAATCCAATTTATCGAAACCGCCGAGAAGATTTTTGATCTCGACGGCAATTTTTTTGCAATCGCCCGCAACGTCACTCTCGATGTTCAGCGGCATGTTCGGATCATGTAAAGATTGTCGAAGCAATGCCCAGCCGCCGTCAAAGATCAATCGCACGCCCTCGAAGTTCGGTTCCGCGAATTTCAGCCCTGCCTGCTCCGCGCGGAGTTTGAATTCGTCGAGCACTTTCGAGCCGTACTCGCGGAAGTTTTCGTCGTTGATTTTCAGCCGATACTCGACCGTTTCTGCCGGATACTCGAGCTTTTCAATCAATGTCGACAGCGATTTGCCTTCGGCATGCGCCCGCGCGGCGGCAATCAGCAATTTAACCGCGAGATACGCGCCGTC
>CALGGX010000267.1 GCA_937916025.1 uncultured Selenomonadales bacterium | reverse complement strand
GCAGAGGAGAGTTCCAAAATCCAATCCCGATTATGGTGGCGGATTGAACCACCGCGCTTGTTTTACGACGCAACGCCTTCTGCATCAACCGCTTCAGGTTTGGGAGCCGCCCGTTTCGTCAGAGGATCGCATCACGCCCATGACGCATTTAGAGGTTGCATCTGTTCCACAGGCTTGACATCCCGTTCGACTGCGGCACTGAACCGATTGACCTCCTTCTATACACATCCCTCCCGTCAATGGAAAAAAACATCTGCATTCAAACTGCAATAATTACAGTTCTAAACTTCTTATCGGCGATATTTTATACCAACTTAATAGAAGTGTCAATTTTTTTCACGTCGACTTTGACGATTGCTCGGCAATGTGATAGCATCGTTGACGAAAGGAATGATAATCATGAATTCAATTGTAATCACCGGCGCGACGAGCATGTTGGGCATTGCATTGATCGAAGAATGTTTGCGTAAATCGATTGAAGTGATCGCGATTGCGCATCGAAATTCCAAAAATCTCTCGCGAGTTCCGAAGTCGGATCGCATTCGACTGATTGAACTCGACAACGAAGAACTCGGCAATTTCGATCCGCTCGATCTCCGCGCGGAAGTATTTTATCACTTTGCTTGGGACTCTACCGGACGCGGTGTCGACGGTTCCGATCTCCGACTCGACGCCGGGCTTCAATCGAAAAATATCGGGACGACTCTCGACGCCGTTCGGCTCGCGCAAAAATTCGGCTGTCGAAAATTTTTCTTCGCCGGCTCGCAAGCCGAATACGGCGTTTCGGATCGTCCGTTAAACCGCCGAACTCCGATCAATCCGTCGATGGCGTACGGCGTCGCGAAATATGCCGCCGGGCGGCTTTCGGAAATTCTCTGTCGTTCGCTTGGCATCGAGTTCATTCACGGAAGAATTTTGAGTGTTTACGGCATCAACGACGGCGCGCAAACTCTAATCTCGTATCTCATTCGGAGTTATCTCGCCGATGAACGTCCGCAACTGACGGCGGGCGAGCAATTGTGGGATTATCTCTACGCCGACGATGCCGCGCGGTGTTTTCGATTGTTGGGCGAGTCCGACGCCGCGCACGGAGTTTATTGCATCGGGAGCGGCGTTGCTCGACCGTTGCGAGAGTACATCGAGATCATTCATCGATTGACGGGCTCGACGGTTGAATTGATTTTCGGCGAAAAATCTTACGCTCCGGATCAAGTCATGTTTTTGCAGGCGGACATTTCCGATCTTCGGCGCGATTGCGGTTTCTCGCCGTCAATTTCGTTTGAAGACGGCATCGGTCGGATCATTGCCGCGCGGCGCATCACTTTTTGAGTTTATGAGGCAAGCCGTACTTCTCGGCAATTTCAATCAGCCGACGTTGCCGTGTTTCATGAATGTAAGCATACGCTTCGCGATTGGTGTCCAAACCGATAATTGCGCCTTCGCGATTCAGTCGTTCGCTCACTTTTTGTGCTTCGGCGACAGACCAATTCAATAATTCTTTCCATTCCGCATTAGCGAGTCGTTTCCGCTCTTCCAAATCTTCAATCATCTTTTCCATCTCCGATATCCAATTCCAATCTGAAGGGCTCTTTCAATTACATAAGCATGATATTGAAGCGTCCCCGTTTCGTCGTTTATTACATCTTCAATTGTAATATTGCCGTCATCTATATCGTTCGGATTGCGATTCAATTCGTATAAAAAATATTCATCAATACCATGAAGTCTCTCGATTCCATAATTCATGAATAAATTTAAATCCGCATCGCTGAATGAATTTTGGTTTGCCGAATCGATCGGATGATTGTGCGTAACGGTTGATCCCTTAAGTTTGTAGTTCAATTGCAAAATCGGATTTATGGCAATACGGCGGCGTATTCGGCGACGTCATTGCTTCCGGAGTCAAATCATCGAGTCCCGGCGGCAATATCTCGCGATAAAAGATCGTACAACGGCAGTGCGGATGCGCCGGTGGAAATTGCCCGATGAATTTGCCGGTATGATCGTAAAACGCTTCGTAGAAGCC
The DNA here is from genome assembly GCA_937916025.1 of uncultured Selenomonadales bacterium. Next base: position 8,866 of record CALGGX010000267.1, on the reverse strand, counting down.
GACGGTTTTGCCCGATAACATTATGCAAACATCGCAGACTTTCGGATCTTGCGCCGTCACCCAAACTTTTTCGTGCAAACCCATCAATTCGCGCTCCATCAACTGCCGAACGAGCTCGTACAAACCTTTGTTGAATGCACCGACCAATCCGCTTTCGGCAAGTTGTTTCGCGCGTTCTTTGATTTGCTCGAGTGAATAATCGAGTGCGCCTTCGAGTTTTTCTTGAAGTGCGCGAATTTCATCCGAGATCGGATTTTTCAACCGCAATGACTTGATATTCCGCGCGGACGGAGCGCGCAAGTATTTGATAAACGTCCGCTGAAATCGCCAATTCGCCGTCGCCTGACGAGGATACAAGCCGATCATCGGACGAATTGCATACGCCGTTTGCGTAGAATTGAAACCGCGCTTTCGACATTTCTGCAAAGTATTCGCGATGCTCCGATCCAAATTGCTGACGGCGGCATTGACGAACGATCGCGAACACGAATCCAACCATTTCCGAATATCGTCAGAGTCCGAATCGAATTCAAACGCATTGTCGGAATCAATCGATTGCGCTCCGACTCGTATCGCATTTTTCCAAATCGGAATGAGGTTTTCTTCGGCAAATTCTTCATACTCCGCGCGGTATTTTTGAATCACGCCCTCAAATCCGTTGACGACCGCCGCTTCCAATTCTTCATCGCCGATTGACAACTGCTGATGTGTCAATAAAAATCGAAATCAACTTCGCACCGATATCTCCTTCGATCAGAAAAACGCGTCGATGCCTTCGTCGATGAACGCCTGACGAAATTCAACCAAGTCCTCGGGATGCAACGACTTCACGCCGGTGTAATCGTATTCTTTTCCGAGCATGTGATATTTATTCTCGCCGAACTGATGAAACGGCAACAACTGCACTCGAGTTGCTCCGACTTCTTTCAATCGCCGAACGAAACCGATTGCGTCTTCGATCGAATTGTTGTAATTCGGAATAACCGGCAGTCTCGGCAATACTTCTTTTCCGATTGCGATCGCGTGTTTCATATTCCGAAGGATCGGAATGTTGGAGACGCGCGTCGCTTTTTTGTGCGCTTCTTCATTCCAATGTTTGATGTCGAAAAGCAACAGATCGAGATACTCGATTATGCGATTGAAGACGGCGGGAGAAGCGAAGCCGGTTGTTTCGATTGCGGTGTGAATGCCGCGCGACTTCAGCTCTTTCAACAGCGCGATTGCAAATTCCGGTTGCATCATCGCCTCGCCGCCGCTGAGAGTGACGCCGCCGCCCGACTCGAGATAGAACGGCTCGTCTTGCATCACAACTCGGACGATCTCCTCGACTGTTTGAAGTTTGCCTTCGGTTTTGAGTGCATGCGCCGGACATTTCTCGACGCAAATGCCGCGTTCGGAGCAAACACCCGAGCCCGAACACTTTCGATGATCGACGACGATCGAACCGTCGACGTGTTTGATTGCGAGCGTCGGGCAACTCCGCACGCACGTTTGACAGTGCAGGCATTTTTTTTCATCCCACATGATCTGCAGACGCGGCTCCTGACTCTCGGGATTGGCGCACCAGCCGCACGCGAGCGGACAGCCTTTGAAGAAAACCACAGTCCGAATGCCCGGTCCGTCGTTGATCGAGAACTTCTGAATGTTGAAGATCACTCCGCTTATCGGCTCATTCATGAATTTTCGCCTCCGGTGTTTTTTTTGATTATAACCTATTGACTTTCGTTTGTACATAGGATATATTCTGATAAAAATGATCGGCGAAGGTGATTCGATGAAAATATTGACGGTGGACATCGACGGCACGTATATTCGCTACGCATGCATGGACGAGTACATGAAGATCGATCGGCGCGGAAAGATTTTTACGCCGCAGGAAGGGCGGACGGAATTGATCGAGGCAATCGCGCGGCTCTACGAGGCGGTCGGTGACGCGGAAGGTATTGCGATTTCGATGCCCGGCATCATCGACTCGGCGAACGGCTACTGCCGAATGGGCGGCGCGCTCAAGTACAACGACGATTTCTATTTCCGCCACGCGCTTTACGAACGCTGTCGGACGAAAATTCATGTCGAAAACAATGCGAAGTGCGCGGCAATGGCGGAAGCGGCGGTCGGCAGTCTGATGGACGTTGCGGACGGATTTTTCTTGGTGTTCAGTACGATGGTCGGCGGCGCATACGTCAAAGATCATCGCCCTTACAACGGCAAGAATTTTGCCGCCGGAGAAGTTTCTTACATCATCATGAATCGCGACGAGCTTCCGAGTTACGAAAATGTTTGGGGCAGAAATTGCGGTTTGCCTCAACTGCTCGAGAGCTACTCGAAAGCGACGGGCATGGATATCGAGACGGTCGATCTGCAGACGATCTTCGACGCGGTTGCCAAGAATGAAGCCGAAGCGATCGAGTGTCTCGACAAATTCACTCGCGAGATCGCCGTGCGGATTTTCAACATTCAAACCGTGCTCGATCCGGAGCTGTTTTCGATCGGCGGAGAAATTTCGGAGCAACCGCTGTTCATGGAATATATCCGCCGCAATTTGAAAAAACTCTACGCGGCGTGCCCGTTCAACATTCCGAACGCCGAAGTTGTTGCAAGCAAGTATCGGACGGATGCCAATCTTATCGGCGCGTTGCAATGCTATCTCGCCGACGATTGATAAAACAATTTTTCGCTCAAAAACGAAAGGATGATGATTATGGCAGACAATCGCGAACTGTTCGGCGAACTCACGCCGCGAATGCGCGAGTATCGCGAAAGCGTCTTGAATGAAAAGCCGTATGTCGATGCCGAACGCGCCATGCTCGTGACGGAGTCTTACCGCGCCAATCAAGATCAACCGAACGTGATCAAACGCGCCCGGGCACTGGATCATGTCCTCGAAAATATGACGATTTACATCGAGCCGCAGACGATCATCGTCGGCAACCAGGCGACGAAGAATTACAACGCGCCGGTTTTTCCCGAGTACACGATGAAATTCATCATCGACGAGCTTGACAAATTCGAGCTCCGCAACGGCGATCGTTTCTACGTCACCGACGCCGACAAAAAATCTCTTCGCGAGATCGCTCCGTACTGGGAAAAAAATTGCCTGCACGATCGCGGCATGGCTCTCTTGCCGGAAGATGTGCTTGACGTGTTGCCGTCGCTCGGCATGGAAGGCAAACTCAACGCCGGTCCGGCGCATATCGCCGTCAATTACGAGCGCATGCTCAAAGAAGGCTTGCTCGGCTACGAAAGCCGCACGCGCAAACTCAAAGACGAACTCGATCTCACCGATCCGGAGTCAATCGACAAGTATCAGTTCTACAAAGCCGTGTTGATCACCATCGAAGCCGTTCGGAAGTTTGCGCTCCGATACTCAAAACTTGCGTCGGAGCTCGCGGCGAAGGAAACCGATCCCAATCGGAAGGCGGAGCTCGAGGAAATCTCGCGCATTTGCGAAAAGGTGCCGTATTATCCCGCCGACTCGTTCCATGAAGCTGTGCAGGCAGTGTGGTTCATTCACGTCGTTCTGCAGATCGAGTCGAACGGGCATTCTTTGTCTTACGGGCGTTTCGATCAATTCATGTATCCGTACTTCAAACGCGATCTCGACGCCGGAAAAATTACAAAAGATCAAGCCGTCGAGATGCTCACCAATCTCTGGATCAAGTCGCTCACGGTTCAGAAAATCCGCTCGCAAGGACATACGTTGTCGAGCGCGGGCTCGCCGATGTATCAGAATGTGACGTGCGGCGGTCAAACCGTCGACAAAAAAGACGCCGTCAACGAACTGTCTTACGTCGTGCTCCGCTCGATTGCGCAAACGCGATTGACACAGCCGAACTTTACCGTCCGATATCATGCAAACATCGATCCCGAGTTCATGAAACTCTGCATCGAAGTGATGCGGCTCGGCTTCGGCATGCCCGCGCTCAACAATGACGAGATCATCATTCCGTCGTTCCTCGATTGGGGCGTCAACGAAAAAGACGCATACAACTACAGCGCGATCGGTTGCGTCGAATGCGCCGTGCCCGGCAAGTGGGGATATCGTTGCACCGGCATGAGTTATCTCAACTTCCCGCGGCTTCTGCTCTGCACGATGAATGACGGTGTCGACATGACAAGCGGCAAACGTTTTGTCAAAGGCAACGGCTACTTCAAAGATATGAAGAGCTTCGAGGAATTGATGAGCGCGTGGGATAAAACCATTCGCGAGATGACGAAATACAGCGCGATTGTCGAAAACGTGATCGACAAGGCGACCGAAGTCGAAGTGCCGGACATTCTCTGCTCGACGTTGACGGACGACTGCCTCGCGCGCGGCAAGACGATCAACGAAGGCGGCGCGGTTTACGACTTCATCAGCGGACTGCAGGTCGGCATTGCGGATATGGCGGACTCGCTCGCGGCAATCAAAAAGCTCGTGTTCGAGGAGAAAAAAATTACTCCCGAGGAGTTGTGGAATGCGCTCGTCGACGACTTCACTTCGCCCGAGAGTCAACGCATTCAAGACATGCTCATCAACGACGCGCCCAAGTACGGCAACGACGACGATTACGTCGACGGGCTGGTCGTCGAGGCGTATGATTCTTATCTCGACGAAGTCAAACGTTATCCGAACACTCGCTACAAACGCGGTCCGATCGGCGGCATTCGCTACGGCGGCACGTCATCGATCAGCGCGAATGTCGGTCAAGGCATGGGAACGATGGCAACGCCGAACGGTCGAAAGGCTCGCGAGCCGCTCGCCGAAGGTTGCTCTCCCGCGCATAATGCCGACAAAAACGGTCCGACGGCGGTGTTCAAATCGGTTGCGAAACTCCCGACGGCAAAGATCACGGGCGGAGTTCTGCTCAATCAAAAAATGACGCCGCAAGTGCTCGCGAAAGACGAGAATAAACTCAAACTGATCATGCTGATTCGGACGTTTTTCAATCGGCTGCACGGCTATCACGTGCAATACAACATAGTCGATCGGGCGACGTTGCTCGACGCGCAGGCGCATCCCGAGCGGCATCGCGATCTGATCGTCCGAGTCGCCGGCTACAGCGCATTCTTCAACGCATTGTCGAAGGCGACGCAAGACGACATCATCGGACGCACCGAGCAGACGATATAATTAGGAATTAGGAATTAGGAATTTGGAATTGGGAATTGGGGAGGCAGAAAACGACATGAAATTGATCATCGACGATGCTCATATCGATCAAATCAAACGCATCTACGAATTTTATCCCGTGGACGGCGTGACGACAAACCCGTCGATCCTCGCGGCAAGTCGGCGCAATCCGTACGAAGTTCTGCATGAGATCAGAGACTTCATCGGAGCCGACGCCGAACTGCATGTGCAGGTCATTGCGCGGACGGCGGAAGGCATGGTTGCGGACGCTCATCGCATCGTCAAGGAACTCGGCGACAATACCTACGTCAAAATCCCGTCGATCGAAGAAGGCTTCAAAGCCATGCGAATTCTCCGCGACGAAGGCATCAGCATCACGGCGACGGCGATTTATACTCCGATGCAGGCATTCCTCGCCGCAAAGTCCGGAGCTTCCTACGCCGCGCCCTACATCAATCGCATCGACAACATGGGCTATGACGGCGTTCAGATCGCGCAACACATTCACGACATCTTCAAAAACAATCACTTCGAGGCGGAAGTGCTCGCGGCGAGCTTCAAAAACTCTCAACAGATTCTCGATCTCGCCGAGTACGGCATCGGAGCCGCGACCGCCTCGCCCGACGTGATCTTCGCGCTCGTCAAGAACGAAGCGATCACTTCGGCAGTCAACGCCTTCATCAGCGACTTCGAAGCACTCGTCGGAAACGGCAAAACCATGGCTGATTGCTGAAACGATTATTTTTTCCGAGCACCGATCGAGAAGTCCTCAAGGAACCTTTCGGCGAGTTTCAATTTTTCCGTCGAGAGTCCGTCGAGGACTTTTATGATCTTCAGAATCATCGGCATGCCGACGGAAGCCGTCGATGCATTCGATTTATTTCCAAGCAGGAGATAATCGGTCGAAACGTCGAGTGCCTTCGCGAGATTGACGATCGTTTTTGCCGACATACTCTTCCTGCCGGTCTCGATGTAGAACAGAAATTGCGCGGAAATGCCTGCGGCTTCGGAGATCTGCTCGCGCGTCTTGCCGAGTGCCTCGCGAAGCTGTCTGATTCTCAGCCCGATATCTCTGTTGAAATCATTTCCTTCAATCATGGTCAGCACGTCCTTTTCATTTATGTACTAATGATAAATGACTTTTGCCGTATGTTGTACTAACTCAATTTCTAAAAAACTTGACACTATACAACTGTAGTTTTATAATGAATTTACGAAAGAGGGGGTGATGTTGCCGGTAGAATTGAAGAAACGGCATGATTCAAACGATTCGCTTGAAATGGACTTCAACGGCAAGGAAGTGGATTTGGATAAGTACACGAGCAAGTATTCGGACGGAGAATTTTGGGATAAAGTCAAAACCACCGTCAAGAAGGCGGGGCTCGGTCTGATTTACAATGCATTGCAACTCTATTACGTCACGGAGAATCCGAACTGGCCGATGAAAGTCAAAGCGGGCATCTTTGCGGCACTTGGATATTTCATTTCGCCGATCGAGCTGATTCCGGACTTCACTCCGATCATTGGTTACTCGGATGATGCAAGTGCAATCGGAATTGCAATCGTGATGGCACAGATGTATATCGATGCCGAAGTCAAATCGAAAGCGCGCGAGAAAATCCGAAGCATTTTCGGCGACGGCGTTGCGGCGGAACTCGATTGAGAGGAGGTGCATTTGTTTGTCGAACACACAAGAATTGGGGATCGACGACGTCAAACTTATTGAAGAGCGCGTCTTGTATCATTTCAATCGAATGGAGTATGATAAGGTGCGGAGTTGGGCACTCGAAGGGGTTCAGATCAATAATGAGGTCTGTCTTTACTTCCTCGGAATCATAGCAAAAAAATTTTTGGATGATATCAATGCAGCGAAAAATAAGCCGGCACCGCCTCCTCCACCGCAAAACAACGGCGGCGGTTGTTTCATCACAACGGCGGTGTGCGGCGCATTTGGCAAGCCCGATGATTGCTATGAACTGACGGCGTTCAGGAATTTCCGCGACGGTTGGTTGATCGAGCAGAACGACGGTCGGGCGTTGACCGACGAGTATTATTCGATCGCGCCGAAGATTGTCGAGCAGATCGATCGGCTCCCGGAGTCGGCGGAAATTTATAAAGCCGTTTGGAAAAATTATCTGAGTAAGTGCTTGGCACTTATCGAAAGGGGGGGGATTACGAGCGGTGCCGTCAACAGTACGTCGCGATGGTCAATGAGCTTCGCGATCGATTTTTGGAACGGAAGGAGGGATAATTATGCTCGGTACACTTCTCGACATTGCGGAAAAAGTTGTGGACATTTCGGATTCCGAAGATCAAAAGCGCCGGCAGGAGCAGGAGATCGCGAAAGGCGTTGCTGCCAGGATGGATGAGTCGGATTCCAAGATGGCGGGCAACATCGCCAAAATCGGAGTGATCGGTGCGCTCGCCGCGTTCGGCATCAGTAAGCTCGCCGAAAAAAAATAATTGATCCTTCGCTCGAATGGGAAAGGAGGTGATTATATGCTTGACCTTTTAGGGCAGATTCTCGTCGACTCTATCAAGGAAGATAACGAAAACGAAGTCAATCAATACAAGGCTGTCGGCGATCAAATGGTGCGCGATAACGAGGACACCAATAATACCATCACTAAGGGAGCGGCGCTGTTGACGGCACTCGGCGTTGCCGCCTACGGTATCAGGAAGCTCTCCAAGAATGACAACGCCAACGCCAAATGATAACGGGAGGTTAAATGCATGGCGACGGGAACTAACGTTTATCAGTGCAAGTACTGCGGTCGGACGGAGACTCGTCCGGCAAGCATGGGCAAGCCGCAAACAGGCGGCGGTTGTCCCGCGCGGACTTCGTCGAATACACAACACGGCATCAATAAACCGCACGTGTGGACGCTCATCGAGACACGCAAATAAATTTCGATCATTGCCGACATACTCTTCCTGCCGGTCTCTATGTAGAACAAAAATTGCGCGGAAATGCCGGCGGCTTCAGAGAGTTGCTCTCGCGTTTTGCCCTGCCCTTCGCGCAATTGACGAATGCGTTTGCCGATATCCGTGTTGAATGCATTGGTTTCGCACATCAATATCACGTCCTTTACCTTTAATGATAAAGGACTTCTTCTTTTTATTGTACTAACCACATTTCTAATTGTATTTTGTAATGTAACTACAGTTTCAACACGATTAAGCCGTATCTTCAAATGTATATGCTTGACATTATACGTTTTTTTTTTATCATATTATTAATTTATTGGAGTAAATGACTGCTCTTCGGGCAGTTAAAATGTCAAAGTAATCAAGCTGATCGAATGAAATGATTGTTATGACCAAGTCATCGATAGTAATACTGATGCTTTCTGCATTTCTTACTATGTTTTTTTCGTTTTCGTCTGCTTCGCCGCAACTTTTTGAAGCCGACGGCGAATGCGTAATGGGCAATACCGGTGTAGAAAATGTGGCTGTTGCCGAAGAGAAAGCACGAAATGAAGCGCGCCGCGCGGCAAGTGAGCAAGCCCAAAAGGAAATCCGTTTTTCCTACGATAAAGCCCTTAACTATTGCCGCCAGGTACGGCAGTATTCCATCAGCCCGGGCAACTTCGCCGGAGGTCTTTCCACCATCGAGGAAAAGAGCATGGGCGCCGGGGGCAAGAGCGGCACGCGCCCCATCCAGGGCGTCATCAAGGTCTCCTGCCCGCCACCCCATCCTGGCCTCTGGCTTCTGGATTCCACGCCGGATCCCTACTTTATGGACTTCGGCAT
>CALGGX010000266.1 GCA_937916025.1 uncultured Selenomonadales bacterium | reverse complement strand
ACGTTCGGCGAGGAGTTTTTCGATGGCGGCGCGTCTCGAGCCTTCCGATTGATGATCGCGATCGAGCACCGGACGTTCGCCCTGCACTGCCGTGCGATTGAGCAGTTCATCGATTGAAGTCGGCAGGCAGACTATCAAGCCGTGTTCTTTCAGCAGTTGCACATTGCGTGCGTCTTTGACGGTGCCGCCGCCGGTTGCAATGACGATGCCGCGACGCTCGGCAACTTCTTTGACGGCGTCTCGCTCGAGCCGGCGGAAGTGCGCCTCGCCGAAGCGTTTGAAGATGTCGGGAATGGACATATCGGCGTCGGCTTCGATTTTCTGATCGAGATCGACAAACGCGCAGCCAAGTTTTGCGGCGAGCATTTTGCCGAGCGAAGTTTTGCCGGTGCCCATGAAACCGATTAGGACGAGATTGTTTTTCATCGGAGTCACTCCTTTCTTGACCGCAAAGTTTATAGCACAAAATCGGGCGTAAATCAAGAAATCGTTGACAGTGGCGACGAAGTTTGTTAGACTAAGCGAGCGATCGGGGCATAGCGCAGTTTGGCAGCGCACCTGCCTTGGGAGCAGGGGGTCGCAGGTTCAAATCCTGCTGCTCCGACCAAGCGTTTTGTTTTGATATAATCAATTGGATGAATCGCAAATACAATTGAGGTTTTGGTGATATGTTTGGGATTGGCAGTTACGACTCTGACACGTTGTTGCGGAAGCAGAAGTCAATACTGAAGAAATTGCGCGAGCAATCGACGGAAGGCAATTGTGTTGTCAAGCGTATTGCGATCCTCAACGGTTCCACGACGACTTACATCAAAAATCTGTTGGAGATTTTTTTGTTGAACAGCGGCGTCAAGCCGATTTTTTATGAGTCGGAGTACAATAAATTCTACGAAGATGCGGTTTTCGGAAATGCCGAACTCGACGCATTCAAGCCGGAAATCGTAATCGTCTTTACGAGCGTAGTGAACATCACGGAATTTCCTACGCCCGACGACGATCTCGCAACCAGAT
>CALGGX010000265.1 GCA_937916025.1 uncultured Selenomonadales bacterium | reverse complement strand
CTCGTCAATCGAGATCTTTTGCGAGAAGATCGCATCGCACAGATCTTTGACGACGGAGTTTTTGTTGAGTTTCGCGCTCGCCAAGCCTTCATCGAGATAAAACACCAGCCCGATCGAGTATGAGCTGAACTGAATGTTGCTTTTCGAGCCGCGATTGACAATGCCGATATCGCGTTTGAAACAATTGTAAATCCATTCGATTTGCGTCTTCGTCTTCGCGTGAGCGTAAAGGCAGGCGTTGAGATATCTCTCGTCGGAATGCAACTTCTCGAGCCGATTGAGCTGATCTTCCGAGGCGCACATCGACATTGCAAAAATCGCCTGCAATTTTGTATTCGTATTCGACGACGAGCTCCAATAATCGCGAAGGCTGATGCCCTGCAGATCGCTGTCGAGTTGCATCATGCAGAAATTTGCCAACTGTTTTTTCTGCGCATCGGACCAATTGCCGCCGATCTTCCGTGCGATGATGAAGCAACGCTGCTTGAATTCGTTGCTCCGAGTGTTGCCGAGCATGCGAAGGATCGGTGCGGCAAATTCTTCGGTATTTCCCGCCGTGCAGACGCTGTTGACGAGCGTACGAATTTCTTTTGCAATCGCCGATTTTTTTGCAATGAATGCCTTGCCGTAAAGATTTTCGTAGTTTCGACAGAGTTGCTCGATGTTGTTCAAAACCGCGTCCGGCTTTAAATTCGAGCCGCCGCGCGGAACGATCTTATTCTTCTTGTCGGAGCTGAAGTCGGTGTGAATGGAAATGTCGACGCGCCCCTGCTCGAGGATTTGCGTGCCGTCGACATCGTTGCACGTCCACGCTTCCATCGTGATCACTTTCGAGCTCGCCATGTACACACGGAAGGCAACGTACGCGCCGTCGGGATATTTCCGAGTGAAGACGATGTTGCCGCGCGCGATCACCCGATACGTGTTGTCGATGTTTCGACTCGCAATCGGAATCGCGATCTGTTTGTAGTTCGGCATCAGTTTGAAGCCCCGCATCATCTCGGACGTGTAAGGAAGCTCCGCGCCGGAAGGAATGATTTTTACATGCGTGTCGTTCTTCATTTTGAGATACAGACTGTCGTTGAGAATGTTCCTGCCCCATTCAATTGACAGCGGCGGCTTGAGAAGCGTAATGTCACCGTCGGACTCGAATTCCTTATCCGCTTCGCTCCGCGCGGAAGATGTATCGCCGACCAGACGCATGTTGTCTTTGATCTCTTCGTATTTGTGGAGATAATAATGATAAACGGCGGCTCCGCGCGCGACGGCTTGGTCGGGATCGAGCGCGACGATCGGATCGAAGCCGAAGAATTTCTTCAGCCGATCGGTCACCATGTAGAATTTCGACATGCCGCCGTTCATGATCACCGCGTCGATTTTGACTTCGGACGAATTGAATTTCTCCGACGCTTTTTTGAGTACGTCGAGGATCGGATAGATGATGTTTCGGGTATTCGACTCGCCGTTGAGCTCGTCGACGCGTTTGTAATCGTTGAATTGCAGTTGCTCGCCCATAAACGGCTTGAGAATCTCTTCGATCTCCTCGACGGTAAACGTGTCGTCATAAGCGTAGCCGGTCGAGCTGATGTTGCCGCCGATCGGAAAATCCTCGTCGTCTTCATCTTCATCCCAGCCGAATGACATGGTGTTTTCGTTTTTGCGATCGCTTAACTCGAGTTTCAGCTCTTCGGCATAAACGAGTAATTGCGGCATGATCGTCTTTTTTTCGCGCCGCAGTTTGCTGACGATATCCGCATGCTTTTCATGCTGTTTGACATATCGGCGAAACATCGCCTCGGCGATTGCGTTGTCGAAATCGTCGCCGCCGAGCAGAGTATATCGGTTTGTTGCAATTTCGTTGACTTTCAAAATCTCTTTGGAGCTGTCGCGCCGCTCGATCTCATGGAGAGTTATGTCGAGCGTGCCGCCGCCGAGATCAAATACCATTACATTTTTTTGGCGACTCAAATCAAGCACGTTTGACGGAATCTCGCCGTTGTGTGCTTGATTGATGAAGTCGTAAATGACGGCGTTCGGCTCGCTCAACAGCACCGGACGCTCCGAACCGTCGTCGTTTTTGATTTTGATCCCGGCAAGTTCCGCCGCATCTCGCGTCGCCCGACACATGCTCGAGTCAAAATTCGCCGGCACGGTGATCACCGCGTCATCGATCTTCGTCCGGAAGATCTTTTCCGCATGTCGGATCATGTGCTCGAGAATCCGCGCGGAGATTTGTGACGGCGTCTTATCGGGGACTTCTGCCGATAAGCCTGTGACATATTCCTGCCCCATTTGACTTTTGATCGACTTCGCAACCAAATGCGGACGCACCGGATATCTTTTCTTTGCGAAGTCACCGACCACGGTTTTGTAATGATGCTCATCGTCGTAATACACACACGACGGCAGAGTGGGCCGCCTTTGCGTGTTGAATTTCGCGCCCTCGACGACAGTGTAAGTGTCGACGGCACGCGGAATTTCCACCACCTTGCTGATGATATCTCCATTCAATTTGACATTAATGATTGACAATACGGAATTGGTCGTTCCGAGATCAATTCCAACGCACAAATCATTGTGCTCTTCTCCTTTTATGTTCATGGCTTGCCTCCAGTTTTTGTTTGATGAGAGAATTCCGATTGAGAGTTACCGATTGAGTTTTCGATTGAGTTTTTGATTGAGAGTTGCCGAATTCGGCTCAATCATCGTCGCCGAGCTCTTTGATTTTCGGACGCGCGATCTGAATGTCTTTATCCGTATAAATCCAGCCCGGCGAGATCACGCGGACGATTTTCTCATCGTCTTTATCCGAAAACGGAGTGCCTTCATAATCGCAAAACTCGATGTCCGACGCCTTGACGATCTTTTCCTCGTCCGGTTTCATGATCGGGACGATGTGACTGTCTTTGACAAATTGGATCAATTTCTGCGTGATGATGAACAGCCCGCTCAATTCCGGCGGCAATTCGTAGTGATTTTTTTTGAGAGTACTCACGCCCTTCCTGACACTCAACAAGCCGTCGAGAATGCAGCCGTATTTTTCCGAGTTGAGCCGCGCAAAGAATTCCGTAAGTTCTTTTGCTTTGCTCTCGCGGAGCGACTCTTCAAACTCGTCCTGCAACGCCTTCGTCAACCGTTCGTTGCGTTCGAGCAGAGTTTTCAGATGTTCGATCTCGTATTCGGCATCGACGTTTGACGCGGCGGATTTTTTCTTGCCGTTTGATGCCGCGCGTTTGATTGCGCCGCAATATCTCGCGAGTGCATCCGTCATGTCGTCGAGAAAATCATTCGCGTACGCATTTTTGAAGTGCTCGATCAATTTCAGATCATCGTAAACGTCGAGCTCCGGATGACGGCAATAGATCATCAGCACGCCGATGCGCTCCTGCAGTTTGTACCGACTGCCTTCCTGCGTCAACACATCCGCCTTGCGCTGCGCTTTGAAGCGATTGAAGTCGTCCGCCGTGCCGCTCTCGAGCGATTGCATGAGAAGTTTCGCGAGTTCTTCCGCCCAATCGAGCAACTCTTTGCGTTTCTGTCGATGCGAGATGTGAAATTTCCGAAACTGCCGAATGATGTCATAACCGCGCCAATCGCAACCGACGGCTTCATTCATCTTGTCGGCGTACTCGCGCGGCTCGCTGTCCATATTCATGCAAAGAATTCCGAACAGCTGATTTTCGCGGATCACGTCTTCGTCAATGTAATCGCTCGCCTTTTGAAATTTCTGCTTCGCGCAACTGTGTACGTCCGCCAGAAATCGCCGCAATTTATCACTTTTGAAATCAATCATGCAATATCCACTCCTTTGATCAAAAAACATATGCTTCGCCTTCATTGGCGAAGACGAATTGCGTCCGACAATCGGCGTCGTTCATCAATTGTTGCTCGATCGTCTCGTCAAACGGTCCGAGCGGCGGCGGGCTGTGAACGACTATTGCCGTCTTCGGATTGATCTTTTTGACGAACCGAACCGTGTCATCGAAATCGTCGTGCAAAGAAAAATCTTCATCGAGCCGCTCGTATCTCGGATCGAACGGAAAATTCGGTTGCATGCTCAAAACCACATTCGGAAATAATTTCCGCCCCGCGCTCAACGGATAATTGTTTTGCTCCAACACGCGAATGATCTTTAACTCGAACCGTTTGATCAATTTCAGGATCGAGTCGTCGAGATAAATCGGCACATTCAGATGATCGTTGAGCAGCTCGATCAATTCCAAGCCTTTGCTCAATTGCCGCACGCGATAAAAAACCGAGCGGCGATGCTGCAACGCGCGCTTGATTTTTTGAATGATGTAAGGGAGCTTGTCATGCGAGCGGCGATAACTCGAATGACGCGCGTGGAGTCCGCACAGGATCAGCAAATCGATCTCGCCGTCCGGCAATCGGCAACCGTTCGTGACCGGCGTGCTCGAGATCGAATAATCGCCCGTGTAGAGAATTCGGCGATTGCGATACTCGATCAAAACCATCATCGCGCCCGGAATATGCCCGGCTTGATAAAACGTCGCCCGGCATTTTCCGAACGGAATCTGTTGCATGTAACTCACGCGCGTCACGGTCGAATTGAGCAACTCACGCTTGACTGAATAATCTTTTTGCTGAAACATGCTGATTTGATGATCGATGAGCAGGAACGTCATGTCGGTCATGTAAACGGCGGCGTCCGATTTCGATTGCATTAAAAAATCCGGCAACCAACCCGCGTGATCGAGATGTGCGTGCGAGATGAAGATGTGCGAGATTTGCGCGAGGCTCTGAAGGTACGGGCTCGACAACAGCGCATGAAAATTCGGCGCAAACGGAACTCCGTCTTTGAATCCGATGCCGCAGTCGAGTAAAATATTCGCGTTACCGAGTTTCAAGAAGTAACAGCTCGCGCCGATTGTTTGACCGCCGCCGAGCGGCATGAAAATTATTTCATTGGCTCTCGTATCTCTCATCTCCCCTCAAAAAATGATCTTATATTTTATTACGCAAGCTGTCAATTGAAAAAAACAATGAATAATGCGTAATGCGTAATGCGTAATTAAAAATCCCGTCACCCCAATTACGAATTACGAATTAAGAATTACGCATTGCTTTTCAGAGGTGACTCAACAATGTTTCGCAGTAAAGACATCGACATGCTTCACGGCTCGCTCTGGGATAAAATCATTCTGTTTGCATTGCCGCTCGCATTGACCGGCGTAATGAATCAGTTGTTCAACACGGCGGACGTCGCGGTGCTCGGCTCGTTCGTCGGCAAGGAAGCCATGGCCGCCGTCGGCAACAACATTTCATTGATCGGATTGCTCGTCAATCTCTTCATGGGCTTGTCGCTCGGAGCAAACGTCGTGATCGCGCAAAACATCGGCGCGCAGAAATTCGATCGAGTCCGAGCCGCCGTCGGCACGTCATTTCTTCTCGCGATCGCAACCGGAATCGGCATCGTGATCCTCGGCGAAGCGGCGACTTCTTCCATTCTCGATTGGCTCGAAGTTCCCTCCGAAGTCCGAGCCATGGCAGAAACTTACCTCCGCGTTTACATCTTGAGCATGCCGGCGATGAGCATCTACAATTTCGAGGCGGCGATCTTTCGGAGCAAAGGCGATGCGAATACGCCGTTGATTGCATTGGCGATCGCGAGCGCGCTCAATTTGATCCTCAATCTGATCTTCGTCTCGACATTCGAGGACGGAGTGCTCGGCGTCGGGCTCGCCACGGTGCTCGCCGATTCGATCAGCGCGTTGATTTTGTTTGTCGAGTTGCTCCGCGCGGACGACTTCATTCATCTCGAGATCGGCGCGCTCTCGCTCGATCGCGACTGCCTGAAAGAGATCGTTCGTATCGGAATGCCGGCGGGAATTCAAGGCATGGTCTTCTCGTTGTCAAATATTTTGATCCAAGCGGCGATCAATTCACTCGGCGCGGATGCAATGGCGGCTTCGGCGGCGGCTTTCGTGATCGAGATCAACATCTTCTGCATCATCAGCGCATTCGCGCAAGCCGCTACGACTTTCGTCAGTCAAAATTACGGCGCGAGGAATTTCGCCCGCTGTCGACGAGTAACATGGATTGCAATCGGGCTCGACGGAATTTTTATGGGCGTGCCCGCGATCTTCATTTTGTATTTCGCCGAAGAATTGTTGTCGTTTTTCAACGGCGATCCGCACGTAGTTTTTCTCGGCAAGGTTCGGCTGTGGTACATCGTCGCGCCGGAGATCATCAACATTCTGCTCGAGGGCTTGTCGGGCGCGTTGCGAGGCTACGGTATTTCGCTCGCCCCGGCGATCATTGCTTTGATCGGAGTTTGCGGCGTCCGAATCACGTGGCTGTTTACCGCTTTCGTCGAGTCTCCGACCTACGGAACGTTGATGGCATGTTATCCCGTGAGTTGGTTGGTGACGACGATTTTGATGTGCATCGCTTACAAATTCTGCCGAGCGCATTTGCATTAAAAAACTTGACACTGCTCGACGGCGATAATAAAATGGTTTTCATTCATGATGTTTAACTGAAGAATTTTTTTGATCGGAGATGTTTTATGATGACAGAGATCAAATTCGAGAAGGCGACGACGCTCAAAGCAAAGCCGGACGTGTCAAAGATCGGCTTCGGAACTCACTTCACCGACTACATGTTTGAAATGGATTACGATGTCGAGCGCGGTTGGCATGACCCGCGCATCGTTCCGTTCCGCAACATCGAAGTGAGCCCGGCGAACACGACTTTGCATTACGGTCAGGCGATTTTCGACGGTTTGAAAGCGTATCGTTATGACGACAAGGTTTCGATCTTCCGCGCAAAAGATCATCTCAATCGCATCAACATTTCCGCGCGGATTCTCGACATTCCCGAAGTTCCGTTCGAGCTGATGAATGACGGACTGAAGAAATTGATCTCGATCGAGCGCGATTGGATTCCGACCGGCGCGGGGCAGAGTCTTTATATCCGTCCGTTCATCTTTGCCGATGATCCGTATCTCGGAGTTCGCGTCAGCAAAACTTACAAATTCCTGATCATCCTGTCGCCGGTGGCGGCGTATTACGCGCATGGATTTGCGCCGGTAAAAATCATGGTTGAAGACAAATACGTGCGCGCGGTGCGCGGCGGACTCGGCGAAGCGAAAACTCCGGCGAATTACGCGGCGTCGTTGCACGCGGGGCTCGCCGCTCATGACAAAGGCTATGATCAAGTGCTTTGGCTTGACGGCGTCGAGCGCAAATACATTGAAGAGGTCGGCTCGATGAACATTCTGTTCAAGATCAAAGGCGAAGTGATCACGCCGGAGCTCGACGGCTCGATCCTCAGCGGCATCACGCGGCGGACGGTTTTGCAAGTCGCCAAAGATTGGGGCGTGCCCGCAATCGAGCGGAAGATTTCGATCGATGAAGTGCTCGAAGCTCATGCGAACGGCACGCTCGAAGAAGTCTTCGGCTCCGGAACGGCGGCGGTGATCTCGCCGGTCGGCATGCTCGCATACAAAGGCAAAGAGTATGTGATTAACGGCGGCGGCATCGGCGAGTTCTCGCAAAAAATGTTTGATTACATCGACGGACTTCATGTCGGTAAAGTCGAAGACAAGTTCGGCTTCAACGAGTTTGTTGATTAAATTGATTTTGATTCGGCATTCGGTTTTGTTTTCGGCAGTTGAAATTTCGTCACCAACTTTTAATTATGAATTACGAATTAAGAATTACGCATTGCCCTTTGGAGGTGTGTGAATGCCGTTTGACATAGCTTTTCCGATGCAACTGCACGGAATACTCTCTACGATCGGTCCGCTGGACGTTGTAGACATCTTGATCGTCGCGGCAATCCTCTACAAAATCTATGAAATGCTGCAGGACACTCGCGCCATCACTCTGGTCAAAGGCTTGATCGTGCTGTTCACCGTGACGGTCATCTGCAGCTGGCTCAACCTCCACGTAATTTCCTGGTTACTGCAAAAATCGGCGTCGGTATTGGTCGTCGGGCTTCCGATTGTTTTTCAGCCGGAACTTCGGCGCGCGCTCGAGCATCTCGGGCAAGGCAAATTCTTCAGCAAAAATGCCGCGCTTGACGAAAGTGAAGCGAAGACAGTCGTCGATGAACTCGTCAAGGCGGCAAAAAATCTTGCGGCGACCAAAACCGGCGCGCTGTTGGTTGTCGAGCGCGAAATGAAATTAAACGACGTGAGTGCGACCGGAATTCATATCGACGGTCTCATCACGGCGGATTTTTTGATGAATGTTTTCATTCCGAACACGCCGTTGCACGACGGCGCGGCGGTCATTCGCGGCAATCGTTTGATTGCGGCGGGGTGCCTTTTGCCGTTGACGGAGAATCGAAGTCTTTCGACGGAACTCGGAACTCGGCATCGCGCGGCAATCGGACTTTCCGAACAATGCGACGCGCTGATTGTCGTCGTAAGCGAAGAGACCGGCACGATCTCCGTGGCAGAAAACGGACACATCATGCGCCATCTCGACAGCGATACTCTTCGTGCCGTGCTTAAACCCGCGTTTTCCAATCAACAGCCGAGCATGAGCGAATTTCTGTTGAAATGGCGCGCAAAAGACGATTGATGGGAGTGTGATCAATGGCAGAAAAATCAAAGACGCCGTCCGTGACGGTGATAGTTCCGATGTTCAATGTCGAGAAGTACATCGAGCCATGCCTTCGGAGTCTTCTCGAGCAGACGTTTCGGGATTTTGAAGTGATTGTCATCGACGACTGCTCCACCGATCGCTCCGCGTCGATCGTCAAAAAAATGCAATCGGAATTCGACGGGCGATTGACTTTGATCAAAACAAAAAAGAATTGCGGCGCGCCGGGCGTTCCGCGCAATCTCGCAATGAAATCCGCGCGGGGCAGGTACGTCGATTTTCTCGACAGCGATGATCTGTTGACTCCGACGGCGTTGGAAGAATTGTTTTCGATCGCCGAAGAAACTCAAGCAGACGTTTTGCACTCGGAAAAATTCTATGCCTTCGACGAAGACAGCCCCGAGCAATTGCGATTGAATTCATGGGAGAACGGACGCAACGTCGATCGGATTACTCCGGATCCGCGCGGCATCGGCGAAAAAATCGAGGCGTTTTGCAATCGGCAGGTGAACTGGTCGTCGTGTTTGAAATTCTTCCGGCGCGAGTTTCTGCTCAAAAACAAGATCGAATTTCCGAGCTTGCCGTATTCTGAAGACATGCCGTTTTGCTTCAAATGCCTGTGTTTGGCGAAAACTTACGTCCGCATTCCGACCGTGTTTTACAAATGCCGGTATCGCGCGGGATCGCTTCAACATCGAAACGTCTCGGCGGAACAGTTGATTCGGATTTACATGACCGTGATCATCGACGGTGTTGCGGTGCTCGACAAATTCATGGATTCGTTGTCGTTTTTTAAAGACATCGAAAATCACGGCTATCGATATCGCGCAATCGACTACTTCATTCGCGAGCATTTGAGTTATTTCGACGAGATGTATCAAAAATATCCGCCGCAATTGATTGATATCGTCAATCGCGAGACGCTCGCTCCATCGTTCGGAAAAAATGCCGCGCTGATATCATGTCTTTTCAACATGGCGAATGCGGGAGGCAAATCATGATCGCGAGAATCGGCGGCATTATGAGACACAACATCTTGGAAAAATTCATCGCGGTTTTCGCGGCGATTGTGCTTTGGATTGTCGTAATGGAAGATCAAAATCCGGTGATAGAGGGCTCCTACACCGTGCCGCTGTCGTTCGTCAACGTGCCGGAAGGATATAAAGCACTCCACGGCAATCAGCAAATCAAAATTCGACTGCGCGGACCGCGTTCGTAGTTCGTCAACTATGAAAACAAAGATTGTCGGGCGTATTGCAATTTGGACGGGCTCGAAGAAGGCGATCATGAAGTAAAGATCGAAGCGGCATTTCCGCCCGGCTTTGAATTGATGGAGATTTCGCCGGAGCGCACGCAAATCAAATTGGATCCTTACATCGAGCGGCAGATGTCGGCTGATTTGATCGTGACGGGCGCGGCGGGAGCAAACGCCACCGTGACGAAAGTCGAGCAGTCCTCGGAGACGGTTACGATAATCGGCTCGCGCACGGCAGTCGACTCGGTGACGCAAGTGATCGGCTATGTCGGCTTGTCGGGCAATAAATCGGACTTCTCGTTGCAGGTGCCGATGACACCGATCAATTCCGACGGGCGCGCGGTGGCTGATGTTCGGAGCGTGCCTTCGCTTTTGAATGTCGATGTGCAGATCGAATTGAATTTACTGCGGAAGACGGTTCCGATTGAAGCGGACATCGTGGTTGCGGACGGCTTTGAAGTCGAGCGCGTGACGATCGATCCGGCGCAAATCGAAATTGCGGGCAAAGACGTCGTGCTCAATCCGATCGACAACATTCAGACGGCACCGATCACGGTCGCGCTCGGCGATAAATCGGTCAAGCAATCGGTTGATCTGATCATTCCGGACGGCGTGACGGCAAACATTAAAGAAGTGACGGCAGACATCGCGTTGAAGGAAAAGAAAACATCATGAAATATCGGATTAAGGACTTGACGGCGGCGTTGAATGACGACTCGACGCTCGAAGAATTGATTGCGCGGCATTTGTCGATTGCGATTGACAAGATCGGAAGTGTCGAATTGATTCGCAAATCGATCGATGCCCGGCGGCGCAACGGTGCTCCGATCATGTTCAATTACATCGTCGAAGTCGAGCTCGCCGAAAGTGTTCGCGTGAAAAATCTTCATGCGATCAAAAATTCGGCTTTTGACAAAACTTCAGCCGTTGTGACAATAAAAAACGCCGTGCATTCCGTTCGTCGTCCGATCGTGATCGGCTTCGGACCGGCAGGAATGTTCGCGGCATTGACGCTCGCGCGCGCGGGGCTCCGCCCGATTGTTTTTGAGCGCGGCGCGGACGTTGACACGCGTATTCGTGATGTCGAAACATTTTTCGGCGGCGGAGAACTCAATCGCGAGTCGAATGTGCAATTCGGCGAAGGCGGTGCGGGCACTTTTTCCGACGGCAAATTGACGACGCGAATCGACGATCCCTTGACGCGCAAAGTCATCGACACATTCATATCGGCAGGCGCGCCGCGCGAGATTTCGTATCTTCAGAAGCCGCATATCGGCACGGACAAACTCCGCGCGGTCGTCAAGAACATCAGACAAATGATCCTCGCTCTCGGCGGCGAGATTTTTTTTAATGCGCGGTTGACTGATGTTGAGCATGGCGGCAATCGATTGAAGGCGGCGATCATCAACGGCGAGCAACGCCTCGAAACTTCCGCGCTGTTTCTCGCGATCGGGCATTCGGCGCGCGATACATATCGAATGCTGCTCGAGCGCGGCGTGATGATGGAGCCGAAGGCGTTTGCGATCGGCGTTCGGATCGAGCACCCGCAAGAGTTCATCGATCGCGCGCAATTCGGCGCGGATTTTGACAATCCGAAATTGCCGCATGCGGATTATTTTTTGACATACAAAGACGAAGGGCGCGGAGCTTACACGTTTTGCATGTGCCCGGGCGGCTCGGTGCTTGCAGCGTCGACGGAGCCGGGCGTCGTGACGAACGGCATGAGTTGTTTTGCGCGCGATTCCGGCGTTGCAAACAGCGCGATGCTCGCAACCGTCGGTTTGAATGATTTCGACGGGCGGGATGCGTTGAGCGGCGTGCGATTTCAGCGCGAATGGGAGCAACGAGCGTTTGAATTTGGCGGCAGAAATTTCCGCGCACCGGTTCAGACCGTCGGCGATTTTTTGAGCGGACGATGCGGCTCGACGCAATTTTTGACAACGCCGACATATCCGCGCGGAGTTGTGCCGGTCGATTTGCATGAATGCCTGCCTTCAGCCGTGACGAAGACGCTCGAGAATGCATTGCGCGCGTTCGATCGAAAGCTCAAAGGCTTTGCGTCGGCAGATGTTGTAATGACGGGCGTCGAAACTCGAACTTCCGCGCCCTGCAGAATTTTGCGCGACCGAGTGACGTTCGTGTCATTGAATTTCGGCGGTTTGTATCCGATTGGCGAAGGTTCGGGATATTCCGGCGGAATAATGAGTTCTGCCGTCGACGGCATGAAGGCGGCGATCACTTTTTTGAATCGAGAGGAGAAGAATTGATGTCGAGATTGTTTGGAACGGACGGCGTGCGCGGCAAGGCAAACGTCGACTTGAAACAGGAGCTGGCGTATCGCTTGGGGCGGGCGGCAGCGTTGTATTTCAGCCATGAAGGCGGCGCGCCGACGATATTGATCGGGCGAGACACTCGCATCTCGGGCGTGATGTTCGAGGCGGCATTGGCGTCGGGCATTTGCTCGGCGGGCGGGCAAGCCGTGTTGATCGGCGTAATTCCGACGCCCGGCGTTGCATATCTCGCGCGGCAGGAAACAGCGCAAGCCGGCATCGTCATCAGCGCGAGTCACAATCCGTTTTACGATAACGGCATCAAATTCTTCGGCGGCGACGGCTATAAATTGCCGGACTCGGTCGAGGACGAGATCGAATCAATTGTGCATAAACTCGAGACAGATGCGGATTTCGGGCGCGCGACGGATGAAAATATCGGCACTTTGCGCTATCGGCACGAGCTGCTGTACAATTATATCAATTACGTGATGCAGACGACTGATATTCGACTCGACGGCATGAAAATCGTCTTGGATTGCGCCAACGGCGCGGCGTATGAAGCAATGCCGACGATCTTGAAACGACTCGGTGCCGAGCTTTCGGTGATCGGAATTGAGCCGAACGGAATCAACATCAACGATCGATGCGGCTCGACGCACATCGATCAATTGCGCAAGGTCGTGCTCGAAAAGGGTGCGGCGATCGGGATTGCGCATGACGGTGACGCCGATCGCTGTCTTTGCGTTGACGATCTCGGCAACATCATCGACGGCGATCACATCTTGATCATGTGCGCGCTCGAGATGATGCGCGAAAACAAACTGCCGAACTCGACGGTTGTGACGACCGTAATGGCGAATATCGGATTTCGACAGGCAATGGAGCGGCTCGGCGGACGGTTTGAAATTACAAAAGTCGGCGATCGTTACGTGCTCGAAAACATGCTCAAGAACGGCTACAAACTCGGCGGCGAACAGTCCGGGCACATCATTTTTGCGGATTATTCGACGACGGGTGACGGCTTGATCACGGCACTGCAGGTTCTTTCGACGATGGTTCGGAGCGGCAAAACGGCGTCGGAACTCAATGCGCTTATGACGACTTATCCGCAAGTGCTTTTGAATGTCCGAGTGAAAAACAAAAACATTTTCGACAACGAGATTGTACGGGAAGCGATCCGCGTCGGAGAAAAAGAACTCGGCGCGAGCGGCAGGATTTTGGTACGCGCGTCGGGCACGGAGCCGCTCATTCGAGTTATGGCCGAAGGTCCGGAGCGTGAACAGCTCGAAACGATCTGCCGTCAAATCGTTTCAGTCGTCGAGGCGGTACAATGAACGGCTTGATAATCGCCGGCTTCGGCACTCTCGACGACGCCGAACGCGCTCGCACTCTCGATGCGATTGAACTCGATTTGCGTCGCGAATTTCCTTTGCTGAAAATTGTTCCGGCGTTGACGGCAAACTTCATTCGCCGAAAATTACTCGCGCGCGGACTTGACGTCCACTCGATCGAAGAAAGACTGAAAGAACTCCGCGCGGAAGGAATTTCAAACATTACAATCCTGCCGACGCATCTGACGCCGGGCGAGGAGTTTGAAAACAAAATCCTGCCGTTTGCAAATGACGGCATTCGGATATTGCCGCCGCTGTTCACTGCCGATTGCCGCACGGAGTTTGATCGCCGCGCGTTTGAAGTCGTGATCGATTGCTTCCGACCGTCCGACGATGAAGAATTGGTGTTGATCGGGCACGGCTCGCCGCATCGACACAATCCGGTTTACGAGAATCTTCAGCAACTGAATCCGCGCATCTGCATTGGCGTGATCGAGCCGACGGATCGTCCGAACTTCGACGACGTACTTGATCGATTGAAGCGAATTCGAGCAAAAAAAATACTCCTCGCGCCGTTGCTTTTGACGGGAGGAGCACATGTCAATGAAGATATCGCCGGTGATGGCGAGAGTTCGTGGTCGAGTCGACTCCGCGCGGAAGGTTTTGAAGTCCGCACTCGCACGGAAGGACTCGGAGCGTTTCAATCGTTTCGGCAGTTGTATGTCGCTCGATTTCGGATTAATAACGCTGATTGAAAATCCTGCCGCTCCGATTGCTCGTATATGCCGACATCAGATCGTAAGACTTGACTGTCGAAGTGTGTCGCCGCGACTTATTCAGCCACGCGCGCGCTTTGTAGATGATCTGCATGTCCATCGGCTTGATCTCGTCGATCATTGCCTTACATTCGTCGGTCTGACGGAAATTGTTCGGCGGCAACGCCTTCATCATGTCAATCAATTGCGAACGTTGCGGCACGAGCTCGAGGAACGTGTCGATGTCTTTCTTGTCGATGAACTTGAGCAGTTCCTGCGTGATGACGATGTATTTGCGCCAGAGGTTCCGCGCTTGCTCGAGAACCTGCGCGTCGTCTTTGTCAGGCATATCCCTTACCGCCTTTCCCCTGCCCCTTCTCGGCTCGCGCCTTCTTCATTGCGCCGACCCAAGCGTCTCGGAGCTCGGTGATGATGTCGCGAGCCTCTTCCAATTGCGAGATATCGCTTTTGATATTGCCCTCGACAAGCCGATCGTAAACGTAATTGTAGAGCGGAAACAGCTGATGCGAAATTTCGTAATCCATATTGAGAGTGAGCCGGAATTCGGAAATGATCCGTTGCGCTTTTTGAAGCGCGGTATTGCCTGCTTCATACTTTTTGGCTGAAACGGCGTCGATACCTTCGCCGATGAATTTCAAACAGCCGTTGTAGAGCATGAGAGTGAGCTGCTCGGGCGTGGCAGTGAGTATTTGCTGCCGTTTGTAAGCCTCTGCCGCATTTACCATGTCTTAAGTCCTTTCTGAAAAGACAATGCGCAATGCACTCTTAATTACGCATTACGCATTATGAATTATGCATTAATATCACTGGTTGCCGGTGATGTAACTGAGTTGGGTGCCGAGAGTGGCGAGCGCGACTTCCATTGCATCATATTTTTTGTACAGCCGATCTTCAAACGCGTCGAGCAGTTTTTTGAAGTCACTCATCTTGTTTTGCAACTCGCGCATGAGAGAGCCGAGATCGGAGTCGTCGTTAATGGAATCATCCGTACCGGCGCGATCTTTAATCAACTTCGTCGCTTCGACCATGACGTCGCCGAGTCGTTGCGCCAAGCCGTTTTTGTCGAAATCATCATCTTTTGAAAGAGTGCTGATGACGTTGTAGACGGATTCGGAATCGTTTCCGAGTGCCGCGCGGAGTTTGTCTTCGTCGAGCGTCAATTGCCCGTAAATGCCTGTTGTCGAAATACCGATCGAGTACGCTGATGTATAATTGCCGGTAAGTCCTTCAATCGGATTGGAAATCGCACTGCGCATCTTCGTGACGATCTTGCTGAGAGTCTGGTCGTGATAAAGCAGTCCGGACTTCGCTTTTTCTTCCCACTTCTCAATCTGCTCGTCCTTCATCGTCTCTTTTTGAGATGCCGTCAACGGAGCGTAATCGCTGTACTTCTTCTCATTGTACTTATCATAGAGTCCGCCGAGGAGAGTGTTGTAATCTTCGACGAACGACTTCACTTTATCGACAATCGCATCAACGTCCTGCTCGATGTTGACATTGACTGTCGAATCGGTGACGTTGTGGAGTTTGTAAGTGACGCCGTAAGCCGTAACGCTGTTGTCGGTAAGATTGTCAAACTTGACGCCGTCGATCGTTACCGAGCCGTTGGAGCCGGATATTCCGAAGGTCAAGTTGTCGGCAGCGGCGGCGGAAGTGCCCGTCGCGCTGATGAGAGCTGTTTCAGTTTCTTCGTCTTCGTCGGAAGAGAAACCGTTGACGGCGGCAAGATGCAACGTATCGGTCAAAAATGCGCCCGTAACCGCTTCATCCGTTGTCTCAATATCGATCTTGCTGTTTTCGCCCTTGACGGTACTCGTCAAATTGAAGTAATAACCTGTACTGCCGTCAACCGTTTTTTCATCGAAAGAAGCAACGACTTTTGTGGTTTCGGATTGTGCATTGATCATATCAATGAGACTGCCGATTGTCACGTCGTCGTTTCCGAGCTTCAGAATACCGGAATCGCCGGTGAAAAATCCGCTCGTTTCGCCCGTAATGTCGATTGAACTCGCGCCGGTCGGCTCCGAGCTCTTAAGGCTGAAGTAGCCGTTATCGAAAGACGCTTTTACATTCGTCGTATCGGATTCGGCATTGATCCAATTGACAAGATCGCCGACCGTCGCAACATCATTTTGGAGGTTCAACTTGTCGAAGAATGCGGAGCTTGCATCACCCGACTCAAAATTGATGGAACTTTGCGTACTCGGCTCGACGGTATCCAGTTTGAAATATCCCTTGGTGAAAGACGCCGTAACGCCCGTTGTATCGGATTCGGCGTTGATCATCTTGACAACGTCGCCGACAGTAATGTTGTTGCCGTATTTGACTCTGCCGGTATCGGGATCGGTGTAAACGAGACTGCCGGTGTATTCGGTCGAAGTCACGGTTATCGGATTGCCTTCATCGTCTGTGGTCTCTTCCGAAACTTCATTGGCTATTGCATTCTCATCATACGGAATTTTGAACAGTACGTTGTTAATCGAAAACTCGAAATTGTTATCAATACCGTCGAAATCATTGCCCAACAGTTCGGCAAGAGTGGTGTTGTTTGTGGCAATCCGCTCCGTGCCGGCATCGTCGGTGTATGTAATTTGCTCGTTTGAAGACATCGACGGCGTCGTGAGTATTTTAGTGCCGTTAATTTCCAAATTGCCGAGGTCTGTTGAATTGTAGCCGATAAAAATATCGGAAAGCGCGGTTTGCGTCGTCGCAACCCTTGTATCGCCGTTGTCATCGTATGTGAGTTGCGAAGTCGAAGTCATTGACGGATTTGCAAGGATTTGCGTGCCGTTGATTTTCAGATCGAAATTGCTCATCACATCTTCCGACAATTTCTTAATCGACGTATTGAGCGATGCCGGTTGAGTTTCGTCGTCGGGATCCATGACTTGCTCTGTGGAAGTCATTGTCGGCATTGCAAGGATTTGCGTACCGTTAATCGACAGATTGAAATTCTCGCCGAAGTCATAACCGAGTTCGCTGAGTTTTGTGTTGGAAGTTACGCTGACGGGATTGCCGTCTTCATCCGTTTCGTCGGTTGTAACGGCTTCGGTTGATGCAACAGAAGCCGCCGTGCGCTCCAGACTGCCGATATAATTCGTATAATTCTCAAACGTATCTCTATCCGTACCGAGGAGTTCGCCGTTTTCGGATTGTGCGAGCTTCATGCCTTGGAAGAACGCGGCGGTGTTGATTGCCGCATCTCCGCTCGACAACGTAAATTGGATTTTGTTGGCTTCGCCGCCCTCTTTGTTGTAAAAGCTGAATTTGCCTCCGACGGCATCGTAGCTCGCGCGAATATTGGTTCCGAGCGCGTTAAAATCCGATACGAAATCGTTAAACGTCTTCTCATTGCCGGTCTCTTTTATTCTGCCGCCGGAAGTTTCTTTGACACCGAGCAGATCGCCGTAAGTATAAGAGAAATGCGTTTTCTTTTCGACGCCTTTATCATCGACTGTTCCATCGGAAACCCAGAATTCAAATGCCGTATCACCGGCTCGAACCGCTTCGCCGGTTTCTTCATTGACGATAATTGCCGGGTCTTCGCCCTCGCCCGTTTCGGCGGCACTGCTGACGACGCTGAGAGTGTTGGTCGTCGGATTGTAAGTCGATTGTTTGAAAATGTAATCCTGCAACTGAACACTGTTTTTTGGATCATCGGGATCATTGTTGATGATCGAAAGAGATTCGGTTGCAACGAGATATGCGCTTGTTGCGAGTGCATCGACTTGCACTTTGTGATTCATAATGACGGCATTGCCGTTTGCCGTAGCCGTGACCGCGTCCGAATTTGAGCTGATGGCGGACTTTGCGCTCATGCTTGACGACATTTTGTAAGGTGACAGCGTCGACGTACTGTAAGTCGTCAGTTTGTTGTAAATATCATTGTAGGCTTGCTTTGTCCATTCGTTTTTGGTGTAATTCTGTTGCATCTTGTCGTATTGCTTTTGTTTGGAAAGCATCCCGACCTTAACCATCGACTCGACATCGATGCCGGAACCGGACAAGCCGTAAATTCCATTGACTCCCATAACTTTCCCTCCCTGAAAAATGCAATGCGTAATGCGTAATTCGTAATTAATTCCGAACTCCCCATTACGCATTACGCATTACTAATTACGAATTGCTTTTCAAATGTTTTCGTCGATGAATGCGCCGAGCCAATCCTTTGCTCGAACCATGTTCTCGATCATCTCTTCGGGCGGAACTTCTTTTATGACTTCGTTCGTGCGCTTATCGACCATTTTGATCGACATCAAATTGACTTCTTTGTGATACTGAAACTCGAGATTGCAATCGATCTTGCTCATCAGCTCGTTGAAGGCTTCGGTCATCATCGACACCGTCTCTTCGTCAAGAGTGCCGGGCTCGAGATGAAATTCTTCGCCGACAGGCTTAAAGCCCTCGTCTTTCTCGAAAAGATTGTCGATCTCGCCGACTTTGCCGACCTTTGAACTGTCCGCACCGACAATGACTCGGTTCTCGACGCCGGAGTTTTGCACTGCCGGACCGGGGACTTTGCTTCCCATTTTGACCTGCTCAGCCGAGCCGATGACGACAGCGGCGGTCAAGACATCCTGTAATTTGCCCACCATTGTTGATCACTCCTCCGTGAATTTTACTGCCATCCTAAGCGGCGATCGACGCCTAGAAGTCATGGCATTAATTGTTAATCGGCAGAGCGTTGCTCAAATCGAGCTTACCGAGCTGTTGAGCGGCTCTGCGATTTTCCTCTTGAATCGCGCGGTAAATTTCGCCGCGATAGATTTTGATCTCGCGCGGAGCTTCAATCGCAATTCGGACGTTTTCGCCCTGCACTTCGACGACGTTGATGATGATGTCGTCTCCGATCATGATTTGTTGTCTGGGTTTTCGCGTGAGTACAAGCATTTACTCAACCCCCTTGTCGGGAAACAGCCGATGCTTCGTCGTGTAGCGCGTTTTCTCCATTACGAGCTGTTTTGCCTGCATGTTTTCGGTGTTTAAGACGAGCGGCGCGAGCAAATTCGCCGTCATGTAACGAATGCTGCCGTTCGGAATCGTGATGATTGAATAGAGCAGAACGTCTTCGGAATTTTTGATGTCGAGCTCGGTCATCGTATCATCATCGACTTCGATCTGGTACTCGGGGAAGAAAATGAAAGGCGTGGTGATCAGAAAAGCCAGCTCCGGCGATTTCAGCGATTGCATGAAGTAGTACGGACTTTCCTCGTCGTAAGGAATGATCACGAACTCGTGCTCGTCCTCGAACGCCGGAATGCCTTTTTTGAAGTGCACGATCTTTTCTTCTTCGACTTCGATCTCGCCAAACCGCATTGTGTTGATTTTCCGCATAAACCTTGCCTCCAATTCACGTTTTAAGCATAGATGTCATAATGATCCTGCGTCGTCCATTGCCGCAAAAAGCCCTGATTTTGAATGTAAGTTTCTACGCTGCCGGGCTGAATGTTGATCGTCGGAGCACGCGGCACATCATACTCGAGCCGTGTTTCGCCGACATCGATATCGCCGGTCGAGCGAGAGGCTTCCGCGACTTCGGGCGGCGCGTCCGGAATGGCAACGGCAACGATATATCGCTGTTTCATCAGCTCGGATTGCCGATCTTGCTCCGCGCGATTTCGGATGTAATTGCCGGGTTTGGACGCATTATTGATTAGTGCCCACGTTTCATTGGCGTGGGATGACACTGCCGATTGTACGTCGCTGATTCCGCGTTGCCCGTATTCGCGCGTGAGATCGCCCATCGTCGAATTGCCGTACGAGTGTCGACTCCGATACGCGTTGATGTCGATCTTCGCTTGAGTGAAGCCTTTCGTCGAGCGCGCCTGACGGACACTGCTTTGATTTACTGCCTGATTGTCATGCGCTTCCACAACGCGACTGTGCTGAATATTCATTCCGATCTGCGGAAGCGCGTGACGAATATTCAACTTTAACATTGCAATATTCCCCCTTTCTCGATAAAATTCCTGCCTTCAGATCAAAAAATGCGCAACGCGTAATGAATATCCGATTACGCATTACGCATTTCCAACGTCGAATGTTTTTTAGAGATAATCGGCGAGGGTTTGCGGCAAAATTCGTCCGCCCATCGACAGCGATAAATTATACAACATCTGTTGCGTCATAAGATCGGTCGCGAGCTTTGCCACGTCCGTCGCGCTGACGTTTGTAATGTCGTCGGTAATGTTATCCGCCTGCCGCTCGAGCATTGCCTGAACACTTTCATACATTTGCGAGCGCGTTCCGATCTTCGTCTGCGCGAATGTCAAGGTACTGCTCGAAACTTTTGCGACCGTCACGCCGTCGGAAGAAACCCAACGCGCGTTTGCGTTTTCTACCTGCTTCTGCACCGTCAACATTTCATTCAACATTGCGCATCCCGACAATTCATTGCCGGAAAAAGCATTGTCGAAAATATCCGTGCCGAACATATCCTGCCCCGTCACGTTGACCGTATCCGAAGGCTGTTCCGCCGCGCCGTTGATTTTTACCATCGAAATGTATCGATCGTCGCCGGCATAATCGACAATCTGCTGTTTGATCGTCGTGAAATGCAAATTCAATGAAGTAACTTCGCGATAAGTCGGATTGCCGTCGTCATCCAAAACCGGATCGCCGTTGTTGTTTTTTATGACTTCTTTCGTCTTTATCGGATTTTGCAAAGTCATCAAAATGTTGTTGCCGTCTGCAAGATCATCACGAAGCACTCCGCGATTGTCAAAGAACTTGCTGACGCGGAATCCTTCCAAATTCGCCTCGATGCCTTCGGTTTCTTCGGCATAAAGTCCGTAAGTGAGAGTGCCAAATCGATATTGAGTTTTGTTGCCGTCCGACGTGGCGGTATCGTCGAGGAGATTCGGCGTGCCGAGCGCGACCGCCTCTTTGTAGCCGGTATCCATAAACTCCTTCGTGTAAAGATTGCCGTCAATCGTGTCGAGATAATAAGTATTGCCGTCGTCGTCTTCGAGCGTCAGCATCTGCGTCAAATTCGTCTGCACGTCGATGTTGTTGCCCCGGAAAAACGAGATTTGCGAGTTATCGAGCGTCTTCGCAAGTCCGCGATCGACGAGCGTTTCGGACATGGTAAACGGCTTGACCAAGTCTTTTTGACCGGAGAAAATGTAGCGCGCGCCTTCCTGCGAATTCGCCGTCGCGACAACTTCTTGAATTTGCACGAGCATTTCTTTCGAGATCGCCATCATATCGGACTCGTTGTTCGTATCGGTCGACGCGTCGACTGCTTTGCCGGTAAATGTCTGCATTATCGACGAGATGTGATCGAGCGCGTCGTTTGAATGTTTCATCCAAGACAGCGCGTTTTTGACGTTGGTCTGATACTGTTCGTTCTCGTTTTGATTGTTTTGATAGCGCAGGAGTTTTGAATATGCGAGCGAGTCGTCCGATGGACGATGCAAGCTGCTGCCGTCGGCGTCCTCGAACAATTTCGTCTGTTTCTGATATGCAAGATTGAGCTGATGCTGATAATTGTACATGAATTGCGTGCTGCTCATTCGGATTGCCATTTATCTCACTTCCTTCGATTGAAATTATCTGCCGACGATGCCGGTGTTGTTTACCAGTCGATCGAGCATTTCGTCCATCGTCGTGAGCATCCGCGAGCAGGCACTGAAGCCTTTTTGGAAGCGGAGCATGTTCGTCAACTCTTCATTCCAATCGACGCCCTGCTCGGCATCGCGCCAATTTTTGATCTGCGTCATAACCGTATCCTGTGTTTCGAGTTTGACATCAATCGTCTCGGCGTCAATTCCGAGTCTCGACATCGACGAATTGTAAAACGCATTAAGCGATGCACTGCCGATTGCCCGGGTGATTTCCGTTGTGCCGTTGAGATTGTTCTGATAGTACAATGCGCTGATCGGAACGCCGTCTCGATAATATCCGTTCAAGCCGAGCAAAGTGACGAACTCCCGATATTTGATCTGATCGTCCATGGGTTTAATCGTGCCGGTGCATTCGTCGCTTGTCATATTGAACAACTCACTGATCAGAACGGCGTTGCGTCCGTCTGCAGTGTCATCGTCCGAGCTGAGTTTGGTCGCGATCATGTTTTTTCCGTCCGCCGTATCGAGGATCGGATTTACTTTCATCGCATCGATAATCGCGCTGCCGGACAAGCGATTGTCAATGCCGTCTTTGAGCGGCTCGCCGGACTTCATTTGATATTGCCCGTCGGCGGTGCAGGCGCGATACTCATGATTGTTTTCATCGTATTTGTAACACAAAACGTAGTCATGATTAAGCTCATCCCGGCGAAAAATATACAGCACGTCGCTCGTGCCGTAAAAATTCACGTCGGTGTATTTTTCGTTGTCTTCGATGCCGCTTTTGACAAGTCCGTAGCCGGCTTTGTGTTGCTCGTTCAATGTCGTGAGCATAAACGCCGACATACTCGTGATATCATCGATAAGTCGTTTGCTTTGATTGATTGCTTCCATATCGCCGCCGAGACTGCCCGTCGTCGGGGCATAAACGATATCGCTCTGATCAACGCGAATCGTATAATCCATGACTCCGTAGTCTACGCCGTATTCGCGGCTCGCGACCGGATTTGACAGCGATAAAGTCAATTTCGCAATGCCGTTGACGAGCGTAATGCCCTCGGAATTGATCTCGTACTTTCCGTCGGGATGCTCGGTGACGACGACTTGCATGTACTTCGAGAGATCGTCGATCAAAAGATCGCGCTGATCTCGGAGATCATTCGCGCTTGCGCCGGTGACTTCGCGTCTTGCGATCGCGTCGTTGATGTTGATGATCTTATCCGTAAGCTCATTGACTTCGCCGAGCCGGACTCGGACTTGATCATACGTCGCGTCGATTTGATTTTGCAATTGAGAAGTCGCGTAATTGAAAACGTCCGAAACGACTTTACCCTGCTCGATGACTGCCATGCGGTTTGCGGTCGTGCTCGCGTTTGTCGACAGATCAACCCATGATTGATAGAACTTCATCATTGCGTTTTGAATGCCGGTGCCGCCGCTGTCGTCGAAAATCGCCTCGAGTTTGTCGTAATTGACGCGGAGCGCATCGAGATAATTCTCCGTTGCCGTC
Source organism: uncultured Selenomonadales bacterium (assembly GCA_937916025.1). The sequence goes on along the minus strand of CALGGX010000265.1, from coordinate 831 downwards.
TCCTGCCTAAACTGTTTGTCGGCATAAATGCTGCGCGCGCGTGTGACAATTTTTGCATCGACGCCGGTGCCGATTTCGATGATGCCGGTGTAAGACGCCTGTTGGATGCTCGGCGTTTGCGCCAATACCACCCGTTGACGCGAATAGCCTTCCGTGCCTGCGTTGACGATGTTGTGACCGGTCGTATCCTGCATTGCCTGATGTGCGAAAATGCCGCGCACCATCGTGTTCAGACCGGCGAATGTCGATCTCATCTCATGTTCACTTCCTTATTACTGATACTCGCGTCAAATGTTTGCGTCGAAAATTCTTCGCCCGCTGCCGCCGCCGGTTTCGTTGCCGTATTTTCCATATGTCGTTCCCGCCGTCGCGCGCGACATCACGTTCATGTTGAAGTCGATGAATTTTTTGCTGTTGACGAGCAGAGTACCGGCATTGAACAGCCGTTTCTGCAATTCCATCTGAAGTGTGCCGACTTGATTGATAAGTCGCTCGGCAACATTGCGTTCTAAGCCGTCCGGTTGCCGCTCGATAAATGAATGAAGGTTGTCAATCGATTCCGCGCGGAGCATTTCCTGCAGTTTTGCGTCGGCTTTCGACATTTCCGGCATTACCGTTTCGATTGCCTGCACGGTTGCGGTGATGCCGCCGCCGGCGGTACTCTTTTGGAGTTCGTCGCTCAAATCGTCAAGCAGTTCGTTTAATCGCCGACAGATAATCAGCTGTTCGCGCAGATTTTTTATCACTCTGTCCATAATTCAATTAGGAATGCGTAATGCGTAATGCGTAATTGGGGTTCGGGAGTGACGGTTTTTAATTACGAATTACGAA
>CALGGX010000264.1 GCA_937916025.1 uncultured Selenomonadales bacterium | reverse complement strand
GAAAATAATGACGCCGACGGCATTGATTAGCAGATACATAAAGTTCCTCCTTCAGTGCCAATGAGTTTTTTCTTGGCGGAATTTGATCGACGAGATGAAGATCAGAAACGCGAAAATTTCCATGCGCCCGACGACGAAGATCAGCGCGCAAAACAGTTTCATCACGTCCGGCAACTTCAGAAATGTCGACGTATCGCAAAGCCCGGGCATGATGCCGACGTTTGTCAAACACGCGAGCGTCATGACGACCGAAGTCGAGAACGGCTGCCCGCTCAGCGATAAAATCACGGCGCAGACGAACAGCGTGATCGCGCACAGGAAGAAGAAGCTCAAAATTCGCCCGATGACTTTTGCCGGAACGACCGCGCCGTTGACTTTGATGCCGGTCATCATGTTCGGATGTATCGTTTTGGAAATGCCGATGGCGGTGATTTTGAACAGGACGAGCACTCGAATGACTTTCAAGCCGCCGGTGACCGAGCCCATGCAACCGCCGACCGTCACGAGCAGAAGCAGGAAGAATCGATCGAAGTCGGGCGCGGCGGTGATGTCGTTGATCGTCATGCCGGTCGTGCTCACGAATGAGATGATGTGAAACACCGCCATGCGAAAACTCACATTGCCGTCCGTGATGTAATTTTTGCTGAAGACGGTAAAAAAGACGAGCAACGTGCCGATCAAAATCAACGCCGACAGGAATTTGACTTCGGAGTTGGAGTAAAATGTTTTGACGTTTGAAATGAAATTGCGTTGAAGGAGCTCGGCAAATTCATGGATCACGCGTCGAAAATTCTTCGTCGATTTTTCTGCTTTGAATTCGGTGGCGTTGGGCAAAAAAATGTGCGTGAGACGAAAGTAGAGCAGGAAATTGCCGCACGCGAGAAGCATGGAAAAAGCGGCGGCGTATTCGACGTAGAGATTGCCCGCGCCGATCACTTCACCGCCGCCGGTCGAAATACAGCGCATTGCCATGATCAGCGCGTTCCAATCGTCGAGTCCGGCAAGGCGAAACAAAAACATCGAAAGCACCGTCAACAGCGAATAGACGCTTGCGATCTTCCGCGCGGAATTTTTCATCTGCCCGAGCATCGGACTGAAAATCTGCCCTTGCGAGAGCGACAGTTCCATGCCGAAACAGCCGCTGACTTCCGGCAGGAGAGTGACGAGCACGACGACAAAGAAGAGCGAACCCTGCCACATCAAAGTCGCCTGCCAGAGTTTTAACTCGAACGGCGAGATGTAAGGCAAAAATCCGACACCGGCGGCAGTCAAATCCGAGATCGTCTCGAGAAACGCGTTGATCGGCGAGAGCTGATTCATCAACACAAACGGCGCGGCTCCGAGCAAAGCCATGCTTGGAAAGACGAGGATCATGGCGACGGCGGAGTCGACAACTTCGATGCGTCGTCGATGCCCGCGTCCGAGGTAAAAAAATGCGGAGGTGATCATGGCAGAAACGATGGCGAGCTTTGCGAAGAAAGCGGCGTTATCGAAATGCGAATGCAAAAGCGCGTAAGAGATCGGGAGCAGGAACGCGAGTGTCATTGCGGCGGTTGCCTGCCCGAGCAGGAACATGATGATTTTTTTGTCTCGCATAACATTACTCCCGTCTGCAAATAGAAGTGATTAATATCGAAAAAATTACTTGAACCACTGCATGACGTTTTGCGCGTGCTTTGTCAAAATGAACAGGATCGCGCGATCGCCCGGCATCAAAACCGTCTGCCCGTTCGGAATTGCCGCCTTGTCTCCTCGGACGTATGCGCAAACCAAGCCCTCCTTCGGCAAGCCCGCGTCCATCAATTTTTTTCCGGCAACGCGCGCATTCGGCTGAACGATCACTTCGACCGCCTCCGCCTTCGCGCCTTCCAAAATCGAAACACTCACGACACCGCCGCGCCGCACGAACGCCAGCACTTCACTCGCCGCCAACAGTCGAGCCGAAACGACGATGTCGACGCCGACCTTCTCAATCAGCTCCGCGTACTCCGTGCGATATACCCGAACGACCGTCCGCTTTGCGCCGAGATGTTTCGACAGCAGAGCCATCATCAGATTGAGTTTGTCGTCTTCGGTCAAACAGACGACGACGTCCGCGCTTGCAATGCCTTCTTCAGTCAACAGATCGATGTTGGTGCCGTCGCCGAGAATTGCCATGCTCGAGCCGCTCAAATGCTCGGCAATTTCCGCACAACGCTCGCGATTTTTTTCGATCACCTTGACGTAGACGCCCTGCGCACTCAATTTGACGGCGAGCGATCGACCGATGCGCCCCGCGCCGATGATCATGACGCGCTCGAGCTTGCCCGACTCCTGCCGAACGAACGTGCCGCTGAATTTTTCGATCGCCTCGGGGAAGCCGATGAAATATGCGCCGTCGTCCGAGAGCAGAGCGTCGTTGCCGTGCGGAATGATCATTCGATGATCTCGCAAAATCAATCCGATCAAAATTCCCTTCGGCAATTTCAGATCCTTGATTGCAACACCGGCGAGTTTCGAGTGCCGATCGATCTTTGCTTCAAACAGCCGAATTTTGCCGTGCGCAAAGTCTTCGACATCGAGCGCGGCCGGCATCGTCAATATGCGATGAATTTCGTTCGCCGCAATCAGCTCCGGATTGAGCATCAGATCAATGTCGAAAGTCTCTTTGACGTAATCCTTCGCCTCGCCCATGAACTGCATATCGCGAATGCGGGCGATGGTATGATTGATGCCGTGCCGCTTGGCGAGCACGCAACAGACCATGTTGACTTCGTCGGACGCGGTGACGGCGATCAAAACGTCCGCGCCGTTGACGTCGGGATCATTCATGGTGATCGGGCTCGCGCCGTTGGCATTGATTGTAAGAACATCGAGAGTATTTTTGACGGCGTCGAGCTGTTGATCTTCCTTGTCGATGACGACGACGTCCATTTTCTCGCGCGAAAGCAGATCGGCAATGGTGTAGCCGAGTTTGCCCGCGCCGACAATTACCACGCGCATTGCGGCAACTCCTTTCAATATTTTCGAGTGAGTTTAGCATTACGGCGGCGACTTTTCAAGAATCGCAGGGATTTTCGATTTTTGTTTGAAATGCCGCCGGTCATCTGATACAATCGTCGACGTTGAAGGAGCTGAGCGTCAATGAAAATGTTGCCGAGCGATTTGGAAGCCGAAAAGAGCGTCTTAAGCGCAATGCTGATCCGCGACGGCGAATCGATTGCCGATGTGCAGGGAATATTGTCTTCCGACGATTTTTACAGCGAAAGGCACCGACTGATTTATCGCGCGATGCTGATGATCTACAATGAGCAGAAGTCGATTAATCTGATCGTTTTGCGCGAGCGGCTGAAGCGAAACGACGAATTGGAAAAAGCGGGCGGTTGGAGATACATATCGGAATTGGCGGTATTCTCGCCGACGAATGCATATATCAAAAATCACGCGGAATTGGTCAAGGACAAATCTCGCTTGCGAAGTTTGATAGCGATCGGAGAAGAAATTGCCGACGAGGCGTATGCGGAACGAGATGACGCGATAAATATAATAGACCGCGCGGAACAGAGTATATTTTCGCTGACGGCACGCTCGACAGGGTCGAGTTTCGAGCACGCGTTTGAGATAGTGACGCGCGTATACCGGAATATCAACGGCATTTACGAAAGCGGCGGCAAAATGACGGGTTTGTCGACGGGGATCATTGATCTTGACAAGTATATGGGCGGACTGAAGAATTCGGACTTCATCATCATAGCGGCGCGCCCCTCGATGGGCAAAACGGCACTGGCGATCAACATTGCACGGAACGTGGCGAGAAATAAAGGCTCGTCGAAAGCGGTGGCGTTGTTTTCGTTGGAAATGTCGAAGGAGCAATTGGGGCAACGATTGTTGTGTCTGGAGAGCGAATTGGACTCGCAAAAGCTCAACACGGGTAATTTGGACGAATCCGAATGGCAGCAATTGCAAGAAGCGACGGATCGTATTTCAAAAATGTCGTTGTACGTGGATGATACTCCGGCATTGACGGCGATTGAAGTACGTTCGCGCGCGCGTCGATTAAAAGCCGAATACGGACTTGACTTGGTGCTCATCGACTACCTTCAGCTGATGCAGGGCGGAACGCGGCGCGGCGAGATCAATCGTCAACAGGAAATTTCCGAAATATCGCGTTCGATGAAAGGACTGGCGCGCGAGCTGGACATTCCGGTGATTGCGCTCTCGCAATTGTCGCGAGCCGTGGAGATGCGCGCGGAAAAGAAACCGCAATTGAGCGATTTGCGCGAATCGGGTTCATTGGAACAGGATGCGGACGTGGTGTTGTTTCTCTACCGCGAATCGTATTACAATCCGGAAGCGGAAAATCCGATGTTGACGGAACTCATTTTGGCGAAGCATCGCAACGGTCCGACGGGCACGGTCAGTGTAAATTTCAAGCGCGAGACAATGACATTCAACAACTTGGATCAACATCACGAGCAATGACGGGAGGAATTTTTTTTGGCAATCGAAATAACGGCGTTCAATCGGAAATACATCGAGGCGGCGATCGGCATTTGGAATGAAGTGGTCGAAGACGGCATTGCATTTCCGCAAGAGGAAACACTCGACATTGAGAGCGGCTCGGAATTTTTTCAATCGCAATCGTTCACGGGGCTCGCGCTCGACGACGAGTTCGACGAAGTGATCGGGTTGTACATCTTGCATCCGAACAACGTCGGGCGATGCGGGCATATTTCCAATGCGAGTTATGCGGTCAAGCGCGGAGTGCGCGGCAAACATGTCGGCGAGAAACTCGTCCTTCACAGTTTGAAAAAAGCAAAAGAACTCGGCTTCCGAATTCTGCAATTCAATGCGGTTGTCGCGTCAAACATTCACGCGCGGCATTTGTATCGACGGCTGGGCTTTGTCGAGCTCGGAGTGATCCCCGGCGGCTTCCGAATGCCCGACGGAAATTTCGTCGACATCGTGCCGCAATATCATGTGCTTTGAAAAATCCCGCGCGGATTTTTTTTCTGATTGAAAGGAAATTGCCGAGCAACATCGAATAATTTCTGTAAGTTACCGGGCGTTAAGTCTTGACGCTCGAAAATGATTGTTGAGTTGTATATCAGAATGGAGGGATTGTTTGATGGAGAACTTCCTCATGGAGAAGCAGGACGTCGTCAATATTCCGGCATTGATCAGCGACTACTACACGCTTAAACCCGATCCGGAGAACAAAACGCACAAGGTTGCTTTCGGTACTTCCGGACACAGAGGCTGCTCGACGAAGAACAGTTTCAACGAGGAGCATATCCTTGCAATCGCGCAGGCGGTGTACGAGCATCGCACCGCCGAAGGAGTGAAAGGTCCGCTCTACATCGGCGCAGACACTCACGCACTCTCCGAACCCGCGCTCCGCTCTTGCGTCGAAGTACTTGCCGCAAACGGCGTTGAGATCATTCTGCAAGATAAATTCGCGCCGGTTCCGACTCCGGTTGTCTCGCGTCAAATTCTCGAGCACAATCGCGGCACCGACAAAAAGGCTGACGGCATGGTCATCACTCCGTCGCATAACCCTCCGACCGACGGCGGCATCAAATACGATCCGACCAACGGCGGTCCGGCGAGCGCGGAGACCACGACCAAAATCCAAAACCGCGCGAATGAGCTGATCAAAGAAGGCGTCGGCAAGATCAAACGCATTCCGTTCGAGCGCGCCGTCAAAATGGACAACGTTCACTTCTTCGATTACGTCATGCCGTATGTCAAAGCACTCGCGACCGTCGTCGACATGGAAGCGATTGCCAACAGCGGCTTGCACGTAGGTGCCGATCCCATGGGCGGCTCCGGACTTTACTACTGGGTTCCGATCGCCGAAGTTTACAACTTCAAAACTCTCGAAGTCGTCAATCCGAATGTCGATTACACGTTCTCGTTCATGCCGAAGGATCACGACGGCAAAGTGCGTATGGACTGCTCCTCGCCGTTCGCAATGGCGAATTTGCTCAAGATCAAAGACAAATACGATATCGCATTCGGCAACGACACCGATTACGATCGTCACGGCATCGTCACTCCTGCCGGTTTGATGAATCCGAACCACTATCTCGCGGTCGCGATCCAATATCTGTTCCAGAACCGCCCGGGCTGGCGTGCTGATGCAATGGTCGGCAAGACGCTCGTTTCGAGCTCGCTGATCGATCACGTTGCAAAGGGCATCGGACGCAAACTCTGCGAAGTCCCCGTCGGTTTCAAATGGTTTGTTGACGGACTGCTTGACGGCTCGATGGGCTTCGGCGGCGAGGAGTCTGCGGGAGCATCGTTCCTGTGCAAAGACGGCTCGGTGTGGACGACCGACAAAGACGGCATCATCATGGATTTGCTCGCAATCGAGATCACGGCGAAGACGGGCAAGAATCCCGCACAGCATCACAAAGAACTCACCGACAAATACGGCGTGAGCTACTATGCGCGCATCGACACCCCGGCATCGCCGGACGAGAAGGCGGCATTGGCGAAACTTGCTCCGGAGAATCTGAAGGCAGACACGCTTGCGGGCAACAAGATCACCGACAAATTCACCAAAGCACCGGGCAACGGCGCATCGATCGGCGGCTTGAAAGTCGTCACGGAAAAGGGCTGGTTTGCGGCGCGTCCGAGCGGCACGGAAGATATGTGCAAAGTCTACGCCGAGAGTTTCGTCAGCGCGGATCATCTCAAGCAAATTCAGAAAGAAGCTCAAGAGATCGTCAAATCGGTAGTGTAAAAAGCAATTAGGAATGCGTAATGCGTAATGCGTAATGAACGAGGGCTTTTAATTACGAATTACGAATTACGAATTACGCATTGAATGGAGGGCGTGCGGGCATGATAGACACAAGCGGATTCGGAGCGTATGATATTCGCGGGATATATCCGAAGACGATCAATCAAGAGATGGCGTATCGTGTCGGGCGAGTATTTCCCGAACTCTTTGATGCAAAGCGAGTGGCAATCGGTCACGACATCAGACTCTCCGGTCCGACAATCGGCGATGCGCTTGCACGCGGACTTACCGAATCGGGTTGCGATGTTTTCGATATCGGCGAATGCGGCACCGAGATGATCTACTTCACGACCGGTTTTCATGATTTCGACGGCGGCATTATGATCACCGCCAGCCACAATCCGCAAGAGTACAACGGCATGAAGTTCGTGGGCAAGGGCGTGCGCCCGATCGGTCCCGATACCGGAATGAACATTCTTCGCGATAAACTCAATGATGAAACGTATGATTGGACGCCGCGCAAAGCAACCGGCACGATCAAAAAAATCGACGTAATGCCGGATTATATCAAGCGGCTGTTGTCATACGTCGACGTATCGCAATTGAAACCGATGAAGATTGTCGTCAATACCGGCAACGGCGCGGCGGGCACGGTGATCAACGAGATCGAAAAGTACCTGCCGTTCGAGATGATCAAACTGCACAACGAACCGAACGGCTTCTTTCCGAACGGCGTTCCGAATCCGCTCCTGCCCGACAGTCGACATGAAACGGCAAATGCCGTCATCGAACATGGCGCGGCGTGCGGCATTGCCTTCGACGGCGATTTCGATCGTTGCTTCCTCGTCGACGAAAAGGGCGGCTTCATCGAAGGCTATTACCTTGTCGGTTTGCTGGCGGAAGATTTTCTGTCAAAAAATGCGCGGTCGAAGATCGTTTACGAGCCGCGCGTCATTTGGAATACCGAAGACATCGTCGACAGCGCGGGCGGCGAACGCGTACTCTGCCGTTCCGGACACACTTACATGAAGACGAAGTTGCGCGAAATTGACGGAGTATACGGCGGCGAAATGGCGTCTCATCATTACTTCCGCGATTTCTACTTCAGCGACAGCGGCATGATCCCATGGCTTTTGGTTTTGGAGCTGATGAGTCACACGGGCAAAACGCTTTCGAGCATGGTCAACGAGCGGCAGGCGAAATTCCCCGTCAGCGGCGAGATCAACACAAAAGTGTCGAGCGTTGCGATGGTCAAACAGATCATGGACAAAGTCGAAGCGATTTACGCTCCGCGCGGCTTGGAAGTCGATCATACGGACGGTGTCAGCGTCAATTTCGACAAATGGCGTTTCAATTTGCGCGGCTCGGCAACCGAACCTTACATTCGCTTAAACGTCGAAACGCGCGGCGATGCCGAGCTGTTGAAAGAAAAGACAGCCGAGTTGCTCGCCGTCATTCGCGGGTGAGGAAGAAGGAATTTGACATGATGAAAAAATTGACGGTATTGGCGGCGGCGGCGACATTGGCGTTTTCTGCAACCGCGTTTGCGTCGGATAAAATCGATTCGACGAGTGCCGCAGCAGGACAATCGCAATTCATCAAGTACGCTTACAACGGTCAGACGTATCGCGTCGTCAATTGCAGAATATCAATCACGCTTCGGACGGCACCCGATGTTTACGCCGATGAGATCACTCAAATTCCGCTCGGCGCGGTCGTCAGTTTCATCGACAATGTCGGCAACGGTTTCTTCAAAGTCAACTATGACGGCTTGATCGGCTACGCGTTGGCATCGTATCTTGAGCCGCAAAATTGATACATTTTTTAGCCCCTTGTCAACAAGCAGGCGAGGGGCGAATTTTTAAACATCGTCATAATTCATATTTATCAATCGAAAGGGGAATATTATATGGCACTCACATTGAAGTCCGGCTTTTCATTCGACTACGACAACCTTTTCGGCGAGGGTAAAGTGACGCAAGCCGATCTCGACAGCTACGCGGATGATCTGAAAAAAGCGCACGAGGCAATGAAAGTCATGCGTCAAAGCGGCTTCATCAAAGCGCATCTGTCGAAAGACGGCGCGCCGGAGAAAGTGCTCTTCTCGCAACTGCCTTACGTCGAGGACGGCAATCTCAATTCGCCGCAATCGCTCGCAAAACTCCGCAAGCTCACCGAGCACGTTCGCAACAATGTCGATGCGGTCGTTTCGCTGGGCATCGGCGGCTCGTTCCTCGGCAACAAAGTTCTCTTCGACGTGTTCTGCGGCGAATTTTGGAATGCATGGAGTCGCGATGAGCGCAAAGGACTTCCGAAGATCTACTTCAGCGGTCAGAACATCGACCCGCGCCGCACCAACGATCTGATCAATCATCTGATTGCAATGGCGCATGCAAAAAGAATTGATCCGGACTTCCCGCCGTTCCCGCCGCATCATCATCCCAACCATCACGACAAAGAGACCGAGCACGCGGAGGTTCATACTCACGATCGCAATTATCATGAGCACATTCATCATGATCACGGTTGCGGACGCAAATTCAAAGTCATGCTGATCTGCATCTCGAAATCCGGCGGCACGCTCGACACGATGAGCAACTTCATGGTCATCTACGACGCATTGAAGAAAGTGCCGGAGATTGAGGTTGAAGTCGTTGCCGTCACCGATCCGAACATGGAGAAGAAGACGCTGTTGAAGCAATTGGCATGCGACAACGGCTGGGAGACGTTTGCGGTTCCCGACGGCGTGGGCGGACGTTTCACCATTTTCTGCGAAGTCGGCTTGACGATGGCGGCAGTCGCGGGCATCGACATCTGGGCGTTCCTCAAAGGCGCGCAAGACATGGATAAGGCATGTCAAAACGAGGATATCTGGCAGAACCCGGCAATGCTTAATGCGGCGTTGAAATTCGCGGCGGCGCAAAAGCACGGGCGCAACATCGAAGTCATGATGCCGTACGGCGATTATCTGAAATCGGTTTCGGAGTGGTACATTCAGCTGTTGGCGGAGTCGCTCGGCAAGAAATTCGACAAAGACGGCAACGTCGTCAATTACGGCAGAACTCCGCTCGTCGCGGTCGGCACGACGGACATGCATTCGCAAACTCAGCAACATCAGGAAGGCGCGCTCGACAAGGTCGTGCAATTCATTAAAGTCGACAAATGGGCGAATGATCTCGTCATTCCGAACGCATTCCCGAACGCGCAGAAATTGGCGGATATCTCGGGCGTGACCATGAGCGAAGCACTTGAAGTTGCGCGGCAGTCGAATGCCGATGCGCTCAAGTCGGACGGTCGCTACAATGCTTGCTTTACTCTGCCGGAGCTCAACGAGTATCATCTCGGCGAGCTGTTGTACATGCTGGCAATGTCGGTTGCATACGAAGGCGAGCTGTCGAATGTGGACGCATTCAATCAGCCGGGCGTCGAGGCATACAAGCGCATCATGGGACCGAAACTGCAGGAAGTTCGCAAGGCGAAAGGACTTTGATCCTCCGCGCGGATTGCGATCGGAATAAAAAAGAGAGCGGCGTTTGCGCCGCTCTTTTTGACTGCGCCGAATCCGCGCGGAGTCATTTCTTTTTCCGATCGCTCGAAATCAATATTGGAATATATTTCGACGTCACTGTATTGAAGTCTGTGGACATTGCCGAAATTGCCGCATCGTCTGCCGTTGAAATTTCGCCGAGCATTGAGCCGATCTCGTCATTTCCGAGCGAAGTTTCGGTGAACCAGTAATCATCCGCTGTTGCCGCAAATTCCGAAGCTCCCGCATCCGCCGCTTTCACTTTTTCAAGCGTGTTGTTCGTCTTCGTGAAGGTGTATTTCGATTCGCCCGAGTCATCGTTAATCGTCAATTCTTTTCCGACCACGCCTTTGACTGTTGCCGTGCCGCCCGCAAATGTCAATTCGACATCTTTCGTGCCGACAACCTTTGCATCCGTCAACGTGCCGCCGGTGATTTCGATCTTGTCTTTGCCTGTAGTGTACTTATCAAATACGTCCGAACCGCCGCTCATCTGAAAAACATCATTGCCGTTGCCGCCGATCAACGTGTCGTTTTCGGAACTGCCGAGCATTTTTGCGCCGCCTTTCGACGCCGTGATTTTCGTTGCATTGGAAGCCGCGCGGAGCTCGACCGCATTTGTCGATGCGGCGGCGTTGATCTCCTTCACCGGCAAACCGAGATCGGACGCCGCCAACGTGCCCCTGAAGTCTTTCGTCATCGTCACGACCGATTTTTTCGCGTTGTACGTCACATTTGTCGGCAGAGTTTTGTAAGTGATCGTTGTGCCGTTTTTGTCGACGACATTAATCAATCCGCGCGGAGCGTTTTTGAAAGTGATCGAACCCTTGCCGACTGTCAAGGTCAAATCATTGCCTTTTTCGGCGAAATCGGTCACCGCAATTGTCGTATCACTCAGTTTGACAATATCCGTATCGGAGTTGAAGTTGTTGATCACATCTTTACCGCCGCCGTTTGCGTAAATAAATGTATCCGAACCTTCGCCGCCGGTGAAAATATCCGCGCCGTTACTGCCGAACAAAGTCGTTTTGCCTTTGCCGCCGACGAGTGCTTTTGCCTTCTTACTGCCGATCAAAACGAGTTCACCGGTTGCTGCCGACGCATTCAACGTCACGACGCTCGTCACGTAATCGGCTGCATCGACCGTGCCGGTGTAAGGATCGGAAATGTTGAGCGCGGTCTTTTTCGAGAGATCATTGTAAGTAATCCCGCCGGGCAGGCTCTGGTAAGCAATCGTGTCTTCGCCATGCACGACGACAATCGGCTTGTCTTTGACATCGTTGACGGTGAGTTTGTTGCTGCCGATCGTAAGTACAACCTTCGCGCCGCTCGCCTTGAAATTCGTCTTGTCGAAAGACGCATCGCCGGTAACGGAAATGATGTCGCCTTGCGAGTGATCGTAATTGTAAATCTGATCCGCACCGCCGAGGATTGCATCCCAAACGAAAATGTCTTTGCCGCCGCCGCCGTGCAATTTATCGGAAGTTGTCTTTTTCGTCGTCGTATTCCAAACGCCGTTGAGCGTCGACCCGTCTTTTGACGCGCGGAGCACATTCGCATTGTCATTGCCGATCATCTCGATTGCGCCGCCGTACGCCGTTGCGTTGATTTCTTTCACCGTCGTCATGTAGCCGTCCGAAAGATCGATCTTCTCAAGTGCCGTCGTGTCGCTTCCGACCGTCAGCACGGTTTTGTTTTTGTTGTACTCGACGCCGTCGGGTAAATTTTTTCCGACCGAGTACAGTTCCTTGCCGGTTGTATCGACGAAGGTAACTTTGCCTTGCGGATCATCGAGCGTGAGTTTGCCTTTGCCGAGCGTTGCAACGATTTTGTTTGAGCTCACCTTGACGGTTGTAGAATCAAGTTTTGCTTCGCCTTCGAGCATGATCACATCATTCTGCTTGCCGTCGAATTTATAAATGCCGTCGTTGCCTTCACCGATCGCATATCGAAAAATATCTGCGCCGCTCCCGCCGTAGAGTTTGTCGTTTCCTTGCCCGCCGTCGAGTGTCGAGCCGCCCGAACCCGCGCGGAGTACATTGGCGTTGGCATTACCGAGCAAGCCGATCGATTTGCCGAACTTCGACGCGTCAATGTCTTTGATTGTCGAAGCGATGATCTTTGCATCAATCGTACTGCCTTCGGCGAGTTCGGTGTTTGCGGGGAGCGTCAGAGTCGTCTTGCCGCTGTTGAATTCCGCACCGCTCGGAATCGAACCGTAAACTAACTCTTCATCGCCGATTTTGAAAGTGATCGAGCCGTTGTTTTCGACCTTGTTGATCGTCAACTTCGACTTCTTGTCGTTGTCGAAAGTTACGGTCACGACATTTTTGTTGTCTTTGAAGGCGAGTTGATCGAGCGTTGCGCCGCCGATTGATACAAAATCTTGTTCTTCAACATCGTAGAGCGCATCGTTTCCCTGCCCGACGGTGTAAAAAAACCAATCGACATCGTCGCCGCCGTAGAGTTTATCCGCGCCCGCGCCGCCAATCAATGTCGAACCGCCCGAACCCGCGCGCAACACCGTCGACTTCGTGCCCGCCTTCAGCACGACGGGATTGCTGTCGGTCGAAGCGTCAATCAACGTCACTTTTTCGGAATAATCGGCGGCGTCGACCGTGCCGGAGAACGGATCTTTCACAGTGATTGTCGACGGCTTTTTCGGATTGTAATAAATGCCCGGGATATCCGTTTCATCATTTGAGAATTTTGCAATGTTGAGATCATGTCCGACTCCGTCGATAATGGTGATCGAGCCCGATCCGACATTGACAACCATGTTCGAGCCGCTCGTCATCGTCGAGAAGTTGCCGTCAATTCTGAGCTTGAAATTTTGAAAAGCATCCGCCGATACTTCTTCGTCTGACAAATCGTCGTCAAACAACTCGATGGTATCATTGCCGTCTCCGTTTGCGTATCGAATGAAGACATTCTTGGAATGCTCCAGTGCAATTCCGTCATCGCCTTTGCCGGCGTTGATCGTCACACCGTCTGCCAACCAAACCGGAATATTATCGTTGCCGCCGCCCGC
>CALGGX010000263.1 GCA_937916025.1 uncultured Selenomonadales bacterium | reverse complement strand
TCGAGACTCACGACCATCGGACGATCAATCGTTGCTTTCAACGCAATCAGATCGCGCTCGATGTAATTCAACAGGTCGCCGTAAGTATAAACGTTGTCGCGCCAAATCATTGCTTCGCCGTCAACGTGCCGCCGGAACCGCTCGAGGAAGAAATCGATATGCATGATCAAACGCCTCCCAAGTACAGCACTTGCCCCGTAACGAAATCACTTTCCGCGCGGAGGAAAAAATCGATGACATTGGCGACGTCGGCATAAGTTCCGAATCGATGAACGGCTTGTCGCGCGAGCAGACGATCCATTTTTTCTTTCGGAACGCCGCGAATGAGATCGGTTTGAATCGGCGTCGGACCGATCGCGTTGACGGTGATGCCGAAGTCGGCGTACTCTCGCGCAAGCGTCTCGGTGAGAGAAACAATCGCCGCCTTCGATGCCGCGTAGATCGCTTCGCCTTCGAGCTTCAAAGGCGTGGCAACCGTCGCGAAATTGACGATCCTGCCGAAATGTTTTTTGCGCATGATCTTCGCGGCTTCCCGACAGAACAGAAAAGTTCCGATCGTGTTCGTCGAAAAAATTTTGCGGACGGCGTCGACAGGCGTGAGAAGCGAATGGTTCATCGAGGCAATTCCGGCATTGTTGATCAGCGCGTCGAGTCTGCCGTGCGTTTTTTTGATCTCGCCGAACATTGCGAGCACCTTCGCTTCGTCACTCACGTCGAGCTCAAAGTGCCGATAATTGTCATGCGTCCAATCCGGCGCAGTACGACTGCAACCGATAACCGTGTCGCCGAGTTCGAGGAAATGTTCCGCGAGAGCTTTGCCGATCCCCTTGCGAGTGCCGGTGATCAGTATGATGCGCCCCGCCATTTCATTCCGCCTCCAACTGCGCATTGATGAATTCGGCGAGAGTACCGACCGTGCGGAACGGACTGTTTTTCTGCGACATTGCACGCTCGCTCGACAACGCAATACGTTTGCCGAACTCGTCGTTGATTGCCTGCTCGATATCCAAGATCAAACCGACGAAGTCAACGGAATCGAGTACGCCGCCCGCGCCGAATAAAATTGTTTCATTGCCGTGTGAAGTATCGACCGGTGTATCGAGATTTTCATTGTACAATTCGACCTGCTCCAAAATGATTTCGCTTACATTTTTCATGATGTCCTCCAATGTTCATGCCAAATATCCGCCGTCGACGACGAAATTGCTGCCCGTGATCCAACGCGCACCGTCACTCAGCAAAAACAACACAAATGCACTT
>CALGGX010000262.1 GCA_937916025.1 uncultured Selenomonadales bacterium | reverse complement strand
CGCGGCGACGGTCGGAGCGTGCGT
This sequence comes from uncultured Selenomonadales bacterium, assembly GCA_937916025.1. Next base: position 1,400 of record CALGGX010000262.1, on the reverse strand, counting down.
CGGCTTCTTGCGATTCAACTTCCATCCGGCGAAAGTGTTCATGGGCGATACCGGTTCGCTCGCGCTCGGCGGCGCGTTTGCGGCGGCAGGCATTTTGACGCATACGGAACTGCTTTTGATCTTCGTCGGCTTGATTTTTGTTTGCGAGGCGTTGTCGGTGATCATTCAAGTCATTTCATTCAAGACGACGGGCATGCGCGTTTTCAAAATGAGTCCGATCCATCATCACTTCGAGCTCAGCGGCTGGTCGGAGCTGAAGGTTGTGTTTGTGTTTTGGACGGTCGGATTGATTTGCGGCATCATCGGACTCGCATCAGTGTAACGGAGGTTTTGAAGATGAATATATTCAGCGATATTACGCGAGACATTCCGGTGCAGAATTTCGTCGTTGAAGGTATTGACATTCGATGCGAAATGACGATCGGCGGCGAAACGAAGACGTACTCGTGCGGCGATACGTATTGCATTCCTGCAAGTGCCGATCACTCGGTAAATTCGGGAGGCGCGGCAGATGCAATTTGAAGGCAAAAAAATATTGGTGATCGGAGCGGGGATAAGCGGCTTTGCGGCGGCTCGGATTGCAAAAAAATTCGGCGCGGAAGTCGCGCTGAGCGATTCAAAAGCCGAGTCCGATCTGAAATACGATTTTTCCGAGCTTCGGCAATTGAAAATCGATCTGAAGTTCGGCAAGCAGACGGACGACCAGCTCGACGGCGTCGATTTGATCATCGTCTCGCCGGCGGTTCCGATCAAAATTCCGTTGTTGCAATCGGCAATCGCGCGCGGCATTTCGATCATCAGCGAAGTCGAATTGGCGTATGAATTGTCGAAGTCGCCGATTTGCGCGGTGACCGGCACGAACGGCAAGACGACGACGGTGACGTTGCTCGGACTGTTGCTCGAAACGGCGTATCCGAAGGTCGGAGTGGGCGGCAATATCGGCGTGGCACTCTCGGAAGTCGCGCTCGAAGTCGGCGAGGGCGGTTGCATTGCGGCTGAAATTTCGAGCTATCAAATGGAAGCAACGAAACATTTTCGCCCGCGCGTTTCGGCGATTTTAAATGTGACGCCGGATCATCTCAAACGCCACGGCTCGATGGAAGTCTATCAAGCAATGAAGGAACGGATTTTCGCGCAGGAAGAGCCGTCGGATTTTCTCGTGCTGAATTATGACGACGAGCGCACGCGCGGAATGATCAATCGCGCACCGTGCAAAGTGTTTTATTTCAGTCGACGGCAAGAGCTCGATGAAGGTGCATTTCTGATTGGCAATGATCTCGTAATAAAGATTGACGGTCGGATCGAAAAACTCTGTTCGATTGCGGAGCTCGGCATCTACCCCGCTGTCGATCCGCTGGAGTCCACCTCCCGTATTCTGGAGCCGGGCGTGCTCGGCAAGG
>CALGGX010000261.1 GCA_937916025.1 uncultured Selenomonadales bacterium | reverse complement strand
GCGCGACGATGACGCCCTTGCCCGCCGCGAGTCCGTCCGCCTTGACGACAATCGGTGCGCCTTCGCGTCGGACGTATTCGCGCGCGGCTTCGGCGTCGGAGAATATCTCATATTTCGCCGTCGGAATGCCGTACTTCTTCATCAATTGTTTGGCGAAGATTTTCGAGCCTTCCAATTGCGCGGCGGCTTTCGACGGTCCGAATACTTTTATGTCGGCAGCGAGCAAATCGTCGGCGAGTCCTTTGACGAGCGGAGCTTCCGGACCGATCACGACCAAGTCGATCGAATTTCGGCGCGCAAAGTCAATCACCGCCGAATGATCGCTTGCCTTGACATCGACAACGCACTCGGCAATTTCGGAAATGCCGGGATTGCCGGGTAATGCAAAAATCTTTTCGGAGAGCTGACTCTGCGCGAGCTTCCAAATCAACGCATGCTCGCGCCCGCCGCTCCCAATCACCAATATATTCAAATTACATTCACTCCAATTTTAATTTTCGAGCCGGTCGCGACGTTTGAAACTCCCGAGCAATGACATAAATTCAGCCGCTTGACGCCGAGATTTTTCAGCTCGTTTATCGTTGCCGCCCGACGTTCGTCCGATGCCGCGCTCAAATGAATGCCGCCGATCACTTCCGATACGGGATAATTCAGCCGATTCCGCACGGTCGAGACGATGTTCAAAATGCCGACATGCGAACAGCCGACGATGAGCGTCAAGCCGTCCGCGCCGCGAAGTGCAAGACAAATCTCATCGTCGAAAGCGTCCGGGTGTTTGTCGACTCCGCAAACGAATTTCGGCGGAATCGTCTCGAACGGATATTTTTTGCCGAAATTGCCGATCAACCATGCATCGTCATCGAGCTCAAGCCTCTTGCCGCAAACTTTCTGCCGAACATTCCACTGCTCGAGATCATTCGCCGAAAAACCCGCGCCGCGATATTTATATCCGCCGTCGACGCGCGAGAATTTTTCATTCCAAAAATCCCTGCCGACATAAAGCGTCTTCGGTTTGACGGGCATCGTCTTAAAGCCGCCGGCGTGGTCGTAATGCGAATGACTCAACACGACGAAGTCAATCGACGCGAGATCGATTCCGAGCCGCGCGGCGTTTTTCCATGTCAAATCCGATTGCCCGGTGTCGAAGATGAATTTTTTGCGCGGAGTTTCGACGAGGATCGACAAACCATGTTCGGCGTCAAGCGGCGAGTTCTCGGGCTTTGAGTTCTCGAGCAGAATTGTCAATTCAATCATCGACGCGTTTTGAAAGATATGCCGAGATCGCCGTGTCATAATCGGCGGTATGCGCAAACGCCTCGCGCGCGAGCAACATTCTGAATTCCGGCGTCGTCTCGCCGTTTGATTGGATCATCGACGCAATTTGATCGTAACGCGCGGGATTGACGACGACGGTTACGAATTTGAAATTCTTCGCCGCCGCGCGGATCATCGCGGGACCTCCGATATCGATGTTTTCAATCGCCTCGTCGAGCGTGACGTTCGGACGCGCGATCGTCTCTTTGAACGGATACAGATTGACGACGACGAGATCGATCGGCTTGATGTTGTGCTCTTGCATTTGCGCGACGTGCTCGGGATTGTCTCTGACGGCGAGAATTCCGCCATGAATGTAAGGATTAAGAGTCTTGACGCGTCCGTCCATGATCTCGGGGAAGCCGGTAACGTCGCTGACATAAGTGACATCGATGCCCGCCGCCTGCAGAGTTTTCATGGTGCCGCCGGTGCTGATGATCTCGATGCCCGCCGCGCGGAGTTTTTTGGCGAAGTCGATCAAGCCGATCTTATTTGAAACGCTGATGAGCGCGCGCTGAATTTTATTCATGACATGCCTCCAAAAATATTGTCGATTGATGTCAGGGCAATTTCAATTTCTTGCCGAAATTTCAATTGCCGATATGAGTTTCGCATTGCCGAACAATCTTCAATTCGACGTGTTCAGAAATTCGACAAGCCGAAAGGCGCGGCGAATTTCGCCTCCCTTTACAACATACAAACTCGTCGCCCTTCAATG
>CALGGX010000260.1 GCA_937916025.1 uncultured Selenomonadales bacterium | reverse complement strand
GCCCGCCGCCGCAACGCCGAGTTTCGCCGCTTCCGTGATCGAACGCAAATGCATGTGCCCGGGAATGATCTCGTTGAATGAATTGCACACTCCGATCAGCGGACGGCTCAATTCTTCCGGTCCGAAACCGTTGGCATGAAACAACGAGCGATGCGCGCATCTCGTCGCGCCTTTTTTGACTGTATCGCTTCGCATAAAAACATCTCCTTCGAAAAAATTTTATTCGCCGTTAATTGAAACTATCCTGCATGCCGCCGCGCGTGTTATAATTGTTTTCGAGGTGATACGATGAAATTTGATTATCACATGCATTTCGAGTACGGAGATTATGACGAGGGCTGGGTGCAGGGCTTTTTTGATGCCGCCGCGCGGCGCGGGCTCGATGAGATCGGCATTTCCGAACACTCGCATACGTTTCCGGAATTCGAGCGGCTGTATTACGACGATTTGATCCTCGACGAATCACCCGTCGGCTTGTTTCAACAGAAATGGCTTCGCAAAAACAAATTCAAGCATTCGCTTGCGGATTACTTCGAGTTCATGTCAAAACTGCAATCGAAACACGCGGTGAAGATCGGCATTGAAGTCTGCAATTTCCGAGATCAAGCCGCCGTTGCGAAAATCCTCGGCGATTGGAATTTCGATTATGTGATCGGCTCGATCCATTTCCTCGACGGCTGGGGCTTCGACGCGTCGGCTTTGATCGACGAATGGAAGCAACATGATCTCCGCGAGCTCTACAATCAATATGCGAGCGAAGTCGAGCGGCTCGCGGCGTCGGGATTGTATGACGTGCTCGGACATCCGTTCAACCTTCGGCTGTTCAAGGTGTTGCCGGACTTTGACGAAACGGAGTATCTCGTCCGCGCGGCGCGAGCGTTGCAAAATGCGAATATGGCGATTGATGTCAACACCGGCACGCGATATCGATATCCGATTGAAGAAATTTCGCCGTATCCGAAGTTCATGAAGATCGCGCGGGAGTTCGGATTGCCGATCATCATTTCATCGGACGCGCATCAGCCGGAAGATTGCGGGCGTTTCGTCGACGAGGCGATCGAGTATGCGCGCGGTTTCGGATATAAAACAATTTTGCGTTTCGATC
>CALGGX010000259.1 GCA_937916025.1 uncultured Selenomonadales bacterium | reverse complement strand
TTGAAAATCGTCTTCGTGGGGCATGTCGATCACGGCAAGTCGACAATCATCGGACGGCTGTTGTATGACACGCATTCGTTGCCGCAGGGCGTGATTGATCGGGTGCAGAAGATTGCGGACGACACCGGCAAAGCCTTCGAGTACGCGTATCTGTTGGACGCCTTTGCCGAAGAACGTCGGCAGGGAATCACGATTGACATGACGCAAATTCAATTTTCAACCGAAAAACGAGATTATTTGATAATTGACGCACCAGGTCACAAAGAATTTCTGAAAAATATGATTAGCGGCGCGGCAAATGCAAACGCGGCGTTTTTGGTGATCGATGCGGCGGCGGGCGTTCAAGAGCAGTCGAAACGACATGCGTATCTGTTAAGCCTGATCGGAATCAAAACAATTTACGTGCTCGTCAACAAAATGGATTTGATCGGATATTCCGAAGCGCATTTCAATCAAGTCGTCGAGGAAATGAAAGAATACCTCGGCGCGCTCGGCGTCAAACCGAAAGGGTTCATTCCGATCAGCGGCTTTTGCGGCGACAACGTCACGCTTCGCTCGGCGAATTTGAATTGGTACGACGGCGGCACTGTGCTCGAAACGCTTGATGCGATCGAAAACGACGACGCGCTCGAGCAAAAACCGTTGCGCCTTCCGATACAGGACGTGTATAAATTCGACGACAGACGGATAATTGCCGGGCGCATCGAGAGCGGCACGTTGCAGGTCGGCGATCGGATCAAGATATATCCCGACGGGCGCGAGACGACAATTACCGAGTTCGCTCATTGGCTCGAGCGCGACAAAAAGACTTCCGCGGCGGCGGGCGAGTCGATCGGAGTGATCGTCGAAGATGAATTTTTCAATCGCCGCGGCGAATTGATTGCGCTTGCCGATCGGTCGGCTCCGAAGGTGTCAAACCGATTGCGGGCGTCAATCTTTTGGCTCGGAAAGACGCCTTTGACCGTCGGCAAATCTTACAAGCTGAAGTGGGCGACGGCGGAAGTCGAGGCGCAGGTTGAAAAGATCATACGCCTTGTCGACGCGACGACTCTCAAAAACGAATGCGAAGTTTCAGCCGTAAAAATCAATGACGTTGCCGAGCTCGTTCTTAAATTGAAACATGAAATTGCGTTTGACGAATTTTCCGAGTGTCAGGCGACGGGGCGTTTCGTGCTCGTCGACGGCTTTGACGTCAGCGGCGGCGGCATTGTTTTGACTGCCGAAGAAGCCGTAAGCGGCGGCGCGATGTTTGTCGACAAAGATTTGATGTTCCGCGCGGAGCTGTTTGACGAATTTTATTACGACGTCGAAAAACGACAGATCACGCACGTTGCGGATGCTCGGCGAAGTCGATACGAATGCGGCGATGAAATTCAAACGCGCGGGTTGAGTTTCGATTATCCGAATGATTTCGACGTGGTTGCATTGAATGATTCGGCGTATATCAAAATCCGCGACAAAAAAATCGCCGAACTCGGGCGGCTGGACGATTATCGTTATGACGGATATCCGCTGGTGAACGGGCGCGGCTTCGGCATTAAAGTCAACACGGCGGAACGTTTCGCGCTTTTCTTGAATGCATTTCGATTGGTGTCGAGCCCCCGGCAATTGGCGGAGTTCTCGAACAGATATTTTTTCCTGAATCAGTATCGCGAGCTGAAATTCTATTTCGATTACGTGATTTGAGATGAGCGCGATGAAAAAATTGCAGTCGGGAGAAATTCCGGATTACGTCATGGAATTTGTGATCGACGAACTCAAAAAAATTCGCAGCGGCGAGCTCGTCTTTGTTGCACAGGACGGATATTTGATGAGCGTCGAGGTGACGGATCGACGTCGACTTTCGGATTGGGCAGACGACTTTAAACCGACGAGTGACGAGATG
>CALGGX010000258.1 GCA_937916025.1 uncultured Selenomonadales bacterium | reverse complement strand
CATTACGCATTACGCATTACGCATTACGCATTATTCATTACGCATTACGCATTACGCATTACGCATTACGCATTATTCATTACGCATTACGCATTACGCATTACGCATTACGCATTATTCATTACGCATTACGCATTACTAATTACCCGTTATATCTTGTCGACATCGATGATTGCATGCACTACGTTATCGATTATATACCCTGTGTCAACCTTTGATTCCGGTGTCGTTTTTTCCTGTTTGATGCCGAGCTTTTCCGCGCGCTCCTGCGCTTTTTTGATGCGCGCAATCTCGCGCCGAAGTTCTTTATCCGATTGCGGTTCGGCAACTCCGCCCGGCTCGACTACCAATTCATTGTTTTTGCCCGTGTTGAGGAAATTCGTAATCCGTTCGCTGTAATTCTTCGCCGGCTCATTTATGTCGGCAAGCAAACCCGCATTCGCCAAAACCTGTGCGAGCGGAACAAGTGCTCCGCCATGCACGTCAAGCGTCAAGGGACCGGACTTCATCGTGATCGGAACCGTGTAAGGCACGACGATCGTTTCGGATTTCTGCCGATACGGTTGAAGTTGCACCGTGAGATTGACCGTTTCGCCGGGCTTGACCTTTGCCTTATCCGGAATTGCCGAGATCAACGACGCGGTTTTGCGTTCGTTGTCGAGAGTCATGTTAACATCAATACTGAAAATGTCGGATTCGACATTCGTATTCGAGCAGACGAGATTCAACGCCTGCATCAACTCAATGACGGCAACCTGCCCGACGTCCGTGACGTTGTAAAACATATTCTGCCGCTCGATCTTGCCGCTCTCGACGGCGTTTGTTTTGATGCCGAAGTCAACCGTGACGGTACTCTCGGCGAGCGAGTCCGCCGTTTTCGACAGCGCGGTGTAAGTGATTGCCGCGCCGAGTTTCGGAATTAAACTTTCGTTGTAAGCAATCGTCGCGGTATAGGATTCGGATTTGTTGAGATTTTTGTCGGTGATGTTGACGGTGATCGGAACGACGGAAGGAAAATTGCCGATGATGCCCGCAACTCCGGACTCGCGATCCTGATTGATGCGCCCGATGATGTTGCCGATATTGGAAACTTTGATGCCCGAGCCGTCGACGCCGCTGACCGTACCGATGACCGAAGCATCTGTCATGAAGAAATTGACGTTGCCGCCGTGAGTAAACGAATGCCCGAAGCCGAGGACTTTTTTGCCGTCGACGGCGGTAACGGTGCCGGTTGCTCCGACAGAAAAATCGCCGTAGACGATCGCCACGCCGATCGGCGCGCCGGGCTCGAGCGTCGCGTTGTAATCAATCGAGCGTCTGTCGGAAGAAATTGCGGCGGCATAAAAATGTTTCAGCCCGAGCGGTTTTAATTCTTCTTCGAGAAACTGCACGCCGTTCGAGTCAAAACCGCTGAAGAACAGATCGGATTTCTGCTCGAGTTTCGGCGGTTCCGATTCCGGCTTCGGCTCGTCGATCGGAGCTTCAGACTTCGCTTCGGATTTTTTATCGCGCTTTGATTTTTTGTCGTGCTTGTCGGATTTTTTATCGCGCTCGGATTTTTTATCGCGTTTGTCAGATTTTTTGTCGCGCTCGGAATTTTGCTCGCCGTTTGATTTTTCGGGTTCCGAGTTTTTTTCCTTCGGCTCCGACTTCGGCGGCTCCTCTTCCTTCGGTTTGATCGACATCTGTTGATATTTATTGACTGCCTTTGGATCGGGGAGCTCCCACATCGGCAACATGTTTTCAATCGGCGTGATAAAAAACGTGTACGGACTCATCTCACGCAAGCCCGCCGCCAATGCTCCGACAAGTCTGCCGTCGATGTAAACCGGACTGCCGCTCATTCCCTGCAACACGCCGCCCGTCTTGTCGATCACATCGCCCGACGCTTTTGCCATAATCATCTTCGCCGAACCTTTGCCGTTATCCATCAAGCCGATTATATCCACGTCAAACGGCTCGATCACGCCCGAATTATCGACGACGGTATAGGCCTTGCCGCTCATGCCGCTTTCAATCTCCTCGAGCGGCATGATCTCCGGCATTGCTCTCGAGCTCGACGGCAATATCAATGTCATTACCATTGCGAGTAATAACGCCGGCTTCTTGAGCGAAATTCGCAAAATGCTTCACTCCATTCCCATTGACAAAGAAAATTTTACAGTTGTAATTCAACCAAAAAATTTTTGCCGTGTCAATCAATTTTTGACTTATCCGATCATGTTTGATAAAATCTCTGTCAACAATCGAGCGGAAGGAGTGAATGCCTTGTTTGAGTCCTTGAAACGATTTATTTTCGGAGACAATAACGAGAAAGAAATAAAGCGAATGCAGAAGACGGTTGACAAGATCAACTCACTCGAGCCGTCGATGCAAAATCTGACGGACGATAAACTGATGAGCTTCACCGATAAATTCAAAGATCGACTGGCGGGCGGCGAGACGCTCGGAGATCTTTTGCCGGAAGCATTTGCGGTTGCGAGAGAAGCCTCGCGCCGGGTGCTCGGCATGCGACATTTCGACGTGCAATTAATCGGCGGTATGTGTTTGCACGAGGGCAAGATCGCCGAGATGAAGACCGGCGAAGGCAAAACGCTCGTGGCAACTCTGCCGGTGTATCTCAACGCGCTCGAGGGGCGCGGCGTTCATATGGTTACGGTCAACGATTACCTCGCGCGGCGCGATTCGGAATGGATGGGGCAACTCTACACGTTCCTCGGCTTGTCGGTCGGCTTGATCCTGCACGACATGAATTTTCCCGAGCGCAAATACGCTTACGGTTGCGATGTAACCTTCGGCACCAACAACGAGTTCGGATTTGATTATCTCCGCGACAACATGGTAATTCATGAAGAGCAGATGGTTCAGCGACCGTTGCATTATGCGATCGTCGACGAGGTTGACTCGATTTTGATCGACGAGGCGCGGACGCCGTTGATCATTTCCGGCCCGGGCGCGAAGTCGACAGAGATGTACGCGATCATGGCGCGCGCGGTTTCTGCGTTGCGCGAAGGCGATGATTACACCGTCGACGAGAAGCAGAAAACCGTCGCGCCGAAAGATGAAGTCATTCCGAAGATCGAACAGAAACTCGGCATTCAAAATCTCTACGCGCCGGAGAACATCGAGCTCTCGCATTGCTTCACGGCGGCATTACGCGCGAAGGCATTGATGAAACGCGATCGGGATTACGTGGTGCGCGGCGATGAGTTAGAAATCGCCCCGCTTGGTGACGGCCTTGCCATCGTATCTGGAGCCGTAATTATTATAGAAAATATTCTGGTACAGCGTATACTCCGAAGCGTTGATCACGGTGGGCAGCTTGGCGGTGGAGGTGGCGGCAGGGGTTTCGGCCTTCTTGTCGCCGCAGGCGGAAAACAGCAGCGCCGCGCAAAGCAGCAGCATGGTCAGCAGGATCTTTTTCATAC
>CALGGX010000257.1 GCA_937916025.1 uncultured Selenomonadales bacterium | reverse complement strand
TTAGAGAGTGACGGGGTTTTTAATTACGCATTACGCATTACGCATTACGCATTATCTAACCTGCCCGGTTCCTTCAATGATATATTTCATCGTCGTCAACGCTTCCAAGCCCATGGGACCGCGCGCATGCAATTTCTGTGTCGAAATGCCAATCTCCGCTCCGAAGCCGAACTCGAAGCCGTCCGTGAACCGCGTCGACGCATTGACATAGACCGCCGCCGCATCAACTTCCTGCTCGAACTTCAGCGCATTCGCCGAATCACGCGTGATGATCGCATCCGAGTGCAACGTGTTGTATCGATTGATGTGGGCAATCGCCGAGTCCGCATCGTCGACAATTTTAATCGACAAAATCAAATCGCCGTACTCGGTCGCCCAGTCTTCTTCGGTCGCCGCCTTCATGTCCGGGCAGATCTCTCGACTGCGCTCGCAACCGCGAAGCTCTACATTCTTCTCTTCCATTGCATTTTTGATCGACGGCAGAAATTCCGTCGCAATGTCTTTATGAATCAGCAAAGTCTCCATTGCATTGCAGACCGACGGGCGCGAAGTCTTTGCGTTGATCGCAATCCGAATCGCCATGTCGAAGTCCGCCGTCTTGTCGACAAAAATATGACAAACGCCCGTTCCGGTCTCGATCACCGGCACCGACGCATTTTCAATCACGCGATTAATCAAACCGGCACCGCCGCGCGGAATGATCACATCCACGAGCCCGCGCAATTTGCACATGATGATCACGGCGTCGCGATCGATGATATCGACGAACTCGATGACGCTCGTCGGCAATCCGACCGACGTAACCGCCGCCTGCAGTATCTCGACGATCTTCCGATTGGAACGAATTGCTTCCGAGCCGCCGCGCAACAGACATGCATTGCCGGATTTCAGACACAACGCCGCCGCGTCAACCGTGACGTTCGGACGCGCCTCGTAGATGATCCCGATCACTCCGAACGGCACTCTCAAACGCCGAATCTTCAGCCCGTTCGGACGCGTCGTTTCAAAATCAAGTGCTCCGACCGGATCCGGCAATGCAATCGTCTGCCGAAGTCCTTCCGCCATATCCGCAATTCGCTTTTCGTCGAGCATCAGCCGATCGAGATACGATTTTTTGACGCCCTTCTCCCGCGCGGCTTCGAGATCGAGTGCATTCGCTTCAATAATCTCGCCGCTCCGCGCGACGATCGCTTCCGCCATTTTCGACAGCGCGGCATTTTTTATATCAGTCGACACGCTCGCGAGTTTCAATGCCGCCGCCTTCGCCGCCTCCGTCTTTTCTCTTATCCGAGCTTTGATGATTTCCATTCTGGTCACTCCATTCAACTCCATCATCTCAATTTACAGTTTCATTATATATTCATATTTCATCTTATGCAAGTATTGATTGAAAAAAATATGAACGACGATAGAAGGCAAAAAAAAATCCGCCGGAGCGGATCATATATGTCAATGGTGCTTTATATGATTGACGCGAGCGCAAACCCGCATTATTAATTTAAAAATTTCCATATGGATTATTACAAAGTTGAATTGCACGCCCGTTGCGGATTAAGCTTAAGCCGCCGTCAGACGTTTATGCTGCGCGCCGATTACTGCAACAGGCTGAGGACGGACGAGCTGTTCTGGTTCGCCTGCGCCAGCATCGACTGCGCCGCCTGGAGCAAGACGTTGTTCTTGGTGTAATTCGTCATTTCCTTCGCCATATCGGCATCTCTGATGGTGGACTCTGCTGCTTGGACGTTCTCGCTGGAAGTCGTCAAGTTGCTGCTGGTGTACTCGAGACGTGCCTCGACCGCGCCGATTGTCGTCTGCTGATCGAGTGCTTTCTGCAGTGCGTTTTCGATTGCCGCAATTGCCGCATTGGCGAGATCCTTCGACGAAATCTTGATCTTGGTACCGTCAGAGCCTTTCAAGCCGAGTGCTTCGGAGCGCATGTCACGGAGTCCGACTTTGATTGCCTCGTTGGAATTTGCGCCGACGTGCAGGTTCAGCGAGTTGTCGACGTTATTCTTGTTCGTTGCATGGATTGTCTCGCTCCAAGCATTGAGTGCCGCATTTGCCGCTTTCTTGACATTGCCCTGCGAGTCGGTGACGCTGATGGTGAAGCCGGAGATTTGCTTGGAAGTTGTCGGTCCGAGACCGCTTTCGGCGCTTCCGCTGTTGGAGCCGTAACCGACAACGCCGGCACGCACCGAAAGTCCCCAAGTCTTATCGGCAGTGGTAACAGCGTCGTTTGCTGCATCGACACCGATCATGATACCGGCATAAACAAATTCACCGGTTTGACCGCCTTCCGTAATACCGTGAGTACTTGCCTCGGTGTTGATGTCTTCATAGTTATGAGTCTCTGTCGAGAAAGCGATGCCCTTCGTGCTGGCACCTTCACTCTCACCCTCACCGCCGGCGGCAACACGATGAATCGTCGAGAATACGTTGAAGGTATCTGCACTCGCCGGATTTGATCTGTCGGTATCGGTACTGCCGTTGGTCTTGTATGCGTACTCTTTGACCATGTTCTCGAAGATATTGTTAATGCTGAGCCCTTCGACTTTGAAGGTCGTGGTATAGGTTCTGCCGTCTTTGACGAAGGAAGCGGTGATGCGGTCGGTCGACTGAATTTCAAGGCTCTCGCGGTTACGGTTCATGACTTCCGTAATAGCCGTGGTACCGAGCGTATCGGTTGCGAGCGACTGGTTGGTGAATGCCGAGACCGTACCGAATTCACTGCGATAATTCTTGGAACCGTCGACGAGATACTTGCCGTTGAAGGTGGTCAGTGCGTTGTCATCGATCTGATCGATGAATTGATCCATTTCCTTCTGGATAATGCGGCGATCATCATCGGTATTGCTGTCGTTGGCAGCATTGATGGCTTTTTCTTTGAGCGCTTTGAGAATTTCGACGGTGCTGGTGACTGCGCCTTCTGCAGTCTTCATCATGCTCGAGCCGTTCTGGGTGTTTTGATTTGCCTGATCGAGAGCACGGATCTGAACTCTCATGCGCTCGGAGATTGCGTAGCCTGCCGCGTCATCCTGTGCGCCGTTAATTTTCATACCGGTGGAGACTTTTGCGAGGCTCTTCTGCAGAGCGGTGCTGTTTGCATTAAGCGTGCTGAGAGTGCGAATTGCGCTCATGTTGTTCTTTACGACCATTGCCATGGTAATTTCCTCCTTGGTTTTAAATCCATTAAACTTGATCCTTATCGGGCAGCTTCCCTACTGCCATTTATATAATAAGCGAAGGGCTGACTGCATGCATCGACCGTCGCCGATACACATCCGCACCGCCGACGTCCGAGCGACCGGTGCAGTTTGCCTCCTGCCCATTACCCTGTTTACTTCATCCGGCTCAACCCCATAGCTTGTTGAACCCCGATGTTTCAAAAACTTTATCGTCATTCGCTCGAGAAAAATTAAGCCGTTGATAAAAATTTTTTCCTTAATCTCTTTTCTCGCGTCAAAGAAAAATTTTTTGTTGCAACTGAAATCAATTGAAGATATGTCGATTGACAACAGCGACAATTTTATTTATGATAAATATGCGATGTTTTACGCATCGAAGTATTTATTGCAAAGGGGGAAAGTTTCCATGAAGGACATCAAAGTCAGCAGTCCGCTTGAAGGCGAATTGATTCCGTTAAACGAAGTCAATGACCCTGTATTTGCGGGCGGCGCGATGGGGCGCGGTGCGGCGGTCAAAAATCCGAAGGGCAAAGTCTACGCGCCTTTCGACGGCGAAATTACCGTCTTCTTCCCGACCGGTCACGCAATCGGACTCAAGTCCGCGGACGGGATCGAATTGTTGATCCACGTCGGCATGGACACGGTCAAGCTCAACGGGCAATGCTTCTCGCCCAAAGCAGAAGCGGGCGATAAGATCAAACGCGGGCAACTCCTGCTCGAGTTCGATCCGGCAGGCATCACCAAGGCGGGTTACGAGACAACGACTCCGGTTGTCGTCACCAACCACGCCGAATTCGGCGACATCACATTCGAGCTCGGCGGCAAGACCGTCGTCGCGAAAGCTCCGTCGGCAGATGCGGGCGGCGGTGCCGTCGAAAAAGATGCGGACGATGCTCAATACGACGGACTTCCGGATGAAGAGCGCGTTGCGAAATTGATCATGAAATACGTCGGCGGTCCCGATAACGTCCGCACGGCTGAACACTGCGCCACGCGTCTGC
>CALGGX010000256.1 GCA_937916025.1 uncultured Selenomonadales bacterium | reverse complement strand
AAATCATTTGTGCAAAACAGGATAATCCTCTCGTGATTGGACTCGGCGAAGGAGAAAATTTCGTCGCCTCGGATATCCCTGCGATTGTATCTGAAACTCGGAAAACTTTCATCCTCAAAGATGGAGAAATTGCGATCGTTCAAAAAGATTCCGTCGAAATTCAAGATCGAAATGGAGATCGAATCGATAAAAAGATTTTCTACGTGAATTGGAATTCAGCCGCCGCAGAAAAAGGCGGCTATGAACATTTCATGTTGAAGGAAATCAGTGAGCAGCCTAAAGCGATCAAAGATACAATGCGCGGATTCATCAAGCAGATTCGTCCAGCCCGCGGAATTCCTTCAGTTGAAAGAATTGCTCAGGATGACAGCGCGATCATTTTTCCAGAGTTGAAATGGAATCCAGAATTTCTCGATAACATCGATAAAATTTACATCATTGCATGCGGAACAGCTTATCACGCGGGATTAGTCGGAAAATTTTACATCGAAAAATTAGCGAGAGTTTTGGTTGAAGTCGATCTCGCGTCTGAATTCAGATATCGAGATCCAATTGTCGATGAAAAAACTTTGACGATTTTCATTTCTCAATCCGGCGAGACTTCAGACACTCTAGCCGCGATGAAAGAATCGAAACGACTCGGTGCAAAAACTCTCGCGATAACGAATGTCATTGGATCGTCTTTAGCGCGCGAGGCAGATCAAGTTTTATATACAATGGCTGGACCAGAAATCGCAGTTGCATCGACTAAAGCATACACGACTCAATTGATTTTGATGTTCATGCTCGCATTGTACATGGCCGAAATTCGCTCGACGGTTTCCGAAGAACGCTCGCGAGAATTGATCGGATTGCTGAAAAAAATTCCCGCGCAAATCAGCGAGACGCTTTCGGACGTCGAGCCGATCAAAACCTTCGCGCGACGGTACGGCTTCAATGAAGATGTCTTTTACATCGGACGTTCGCTCGACTATGACGTTGCCCTCGAAGGCGCATTGAAATTGAAAGAGATCAGCTACATTCATGCGGAAGCGTACGCGTCGGGCGAGTTGAAACACGGAACACTCGCGCTGATTGTCGAAGGTGTGCCGGTGATCGCGCTCGCAACGCAAAAAAGTGTCTACGAAAAGTCGCTGTCGAATATCAAAGAGATCAAGGCGCGCGATGCGGTGGTGATCGGCATAGCGGCGGCGGGCGATTCGGAGATTGAAAAATTCGTTGATCATGTAATGTTCGTGCCGGAGACGGATGAGTTGCTGATTCCGCTGTTGACTGTGGTGCCGCTTCAGTTGCTGGCGTATTACGCGGCGATCACGCGCGGTTGCGATGTCGATAAGCCGCGGAATTTGGCAAAATCCGTGACAGTCGAATGAAAGACAGAGTTCAGATATTGGGCGTGGGAGTCGATCCGGTGACAATGTCGGAAGCGATTGAGCGCGTTGAAGAATTTTATGCCGCGCGGACGCCGCATTTGATTGCAACGGCGAATGCGGAAATGTTGATGCGCGCAACACACGACGGCGAGCTCCGATCGATCCTGAATTCAGCCGATCTGGTTGTACCGGACGGCGCGGGAACGGTGTGGGCGGCGCATCATCTCGGCTATGAAATGCCGGAACGCGTCGCCGGATACGATCTCGCGCAAGAATTGATGCGTCGTGCACCCGCGAGCGGACGGCGGATATATTTCTTCGGCTCAGCACCCGGCGTTGCGGAAAAGGCTCGCGCGAAGGCTGAAAAACTCTACTCGGGCATTTCGATTGTCGGCACGCGCAACGGCTTTTTTACTGCCGAAGACGAGTCGGAGATCGTTTCTGCAATCCAAAAAGCGCAACCCGATCTTCTGTTGGTCGCGCTCGGAGTGCCGAAGCAGGAGAAATGGCTTGCCGCTCATTTGAATGAATTGCAAGTGCCGGTTTCAATCGGCGTCGGTGGAACGTTTGACGTGATGGCGGGCGAGATGAAACGCGCACCGGTTTGGATGCAACGCGCGAAGCTCGAATGGTTGTTTCGCGCCATGCTCCAGCCCAAGCGCGCCGGACGTTTGCTCGCTCTGCCGAAGTTCGTCTTCAAAGTCCACGCGTCGAAGAGATAATTTCCGAGACTTCAGAAATTGAATTCTTTGATCGTCGGCGAAACGCGCTCGAAAAATTTTGCCGACGACATATCGACGGTAGTCGAGGACACATGCGATTTTTTGAAAATCAATTCGCGCCAATCCTCGCCGAATGTTCCGCTCAACCAAAAATCATATGCCGCAGGAATCGGCAATTTCGTCTTTTCAAACGGCAACCAAATGACATCGTCGAAAAACTTCGTCTCGCGTTTTCGTTGCCGGTTCAGCAAAAATCGCGTCGTCAATCGCGCCGCATATTTTGATTCAAAATACGTTTTCTTCAGATAATCGAAATACTTCAACGCGCGCTGTTTGTACGGCAATTTCAGCATGTTTCGCAAAATGTCGGCGGAGAGGATTAACTCTTCGCCGTTTTTGATTGCATTTTCGACAACATCCGGAAAACTCACCGACAACAGCAATTCTTTCTTCGCGCCCAATTCAAGCAGACGTTGCTCGTCATCAAACGGCGGCACCGGATCGAAAGGAAATATGTCGATCCAAATTCCTTGATTGACATTGCGTCGCTCCGACCATTGAATTTGCGCCGTCGTATTGTCGCGGATTTTGATGAAGTCCGCAATCGTCGGCCAGTTCCAACCGCGCGTTCGGATCGTTTCAACCAGTTTTCTTGAAATGACCGGCAGATTCTCTTCGTTCGGCTCGCCTTCGATTGCGTAATTGTACGGCAGATCGAGGAAATAATTCGACTTGAGCTCCTTCGGCGCAACTTCAATGAATTTCGCGAAGTCGTCCCGCAACATTACCAAGTCGACATCGTCATCCCACGGAATAAAGCCTTTATGCCGAACGGCTCCGAGCATGGTGCCGGATTGCGCCAGCCATTTCAGTTTGTATTTCCGACAGATGCGCGCGAATTCGTTGATCAATTTAATTTGCGCGTTCCATAATTTTTTTCGCTGAGACGTGACCAAAAACCCGTCGCGAATTTCATCGCGGTTGATGTTTTCGACAAAAATCTCGTCATTGGCAGACGGTTCCTCGCAATAAGTTTCAATGTAAAAATAATCGTCGATGCAGACTATTTGCTCGGCAAGACATGCCGCCGCATAACAAAACGCATTGTCATCTCCGAAATCGGGAAATTGCAAGCCCGTGCGCTCGAGAAAATCACGCCGATACAAATTCACGCATGCCGACGAATACATGTCTGCAGAAACAATTTCGACGTTCTCGCCGTCACGCCGAACATACGTCGTCGAATGAATGATATCCGCGCCGCTTTTTTCCGCCGCATTGACGAGCAAATCCAGACCGTTATCGAAAATCATGCCGTCCGCATTCATAAAATAAACGTACTTGCCGCGCGCCTCTTTCAAGCCCGTATTTCGCGCGGCTTTTATGATCTCGAAATCGGAAAATGTCTGCGCGAGAACGCTTTCGAGTGCGGGTGTCGATTCCGCTGCGTCGAGGATCACCGATACGATTGCCATCAATCAATGCCTCCTTTCAGTGCAAATCGTGCTCGAGCACTTCCGGCGCGATCTGTTGAAAAAATTCTTTGCAGGAAATATCCGCGCTGTAATTTTTGCTGTGCGCATGAGTGATGATCATTTCGCGCCAATTGCCGTAATGCGCCGTCAACACTCCGTCATATCCGCTCGGCGCGGGCAGAGTGATCTTCTCGAACGGCAATTCGATCAATTCATCCCACCACTCCCTACGCCACTCGTAAGGGCGTCGATACGCAAAAATCGAATTGATATGCGCAATATATTCCGATTCAAACCAATGATCCGCCAAAAATTTTTCGTATTCGCGAGCGCGGTCGCGGAACGGTTTTTTGAGCAATGTTTTAAAATACTTCCGATCCTTCGGCGATAAAACATTCCAATCGAGTTCCGACGGCGCGCTCGTCGCCAACATCAAATTCGTAATGAATTGAAATTGCACGGCATGCTTTTGTTCCGAAAACGGCGGACCGGGATCGAGCGGAAAGATGTCGATGCACATGCCCTGCTGAAAATGCGGACGATCTGCCCATTCAATCATCGACGTGCGGTTGTCTCGGATTTTAAAATACGATGCCGTTGAAGGCCACCACGCGTTTGATTCAAAGACTTCCTTGGACACAATCGGCAGCCGATTCGGATTGCGCTCGCCTTCAATCGCGTAATCATACCAAAAATCAAGCGAATACTCGGGCTTGAGTTCCTTCGCAATGACG
>CALGGX010000255.1 GCA_937916025.1 uncultured Selenomonadales bacterium | reverse complement strand
TGTTTGCACGCGGCAAGGTCGACAATGTGATGAATTTGGAGCCGCTGTACATACGTCGATCGGAGGCGGAAGAATTATGGGAGAGGCGGCATCCGAATTAACGTTCCGATTGATGAAGCAGTCGGATGCGGATCAAATTGCGGCGATTGAAATGCAGATATTTCCGACGCCGTGGACGCGCGAGGACTTTTGGAAGAATGCGGTCAATGAAAATGCCGCCTATGTCGTCGGCGAGCTTGACGGCAGAATTGCGGCTTACGCCGGTGCGTGGATTGCCTTCGGCGAGGCGGAAGTGATGAATGTTGCCGTCGTTTCGGAGCATCGAAGTCGCGGCATCGGAACGAAACTGTTTGCGCGGCTGATTGAAGAATGCAAAGCGCGCGGGGCTTCGGCGATCACTCTAGAAGTGCGCGCTTCGAATGCGGCGGCGATTGCGTTGTATGAAAAATTCGGCTTGCGCAGCGTGGGGCGGCGTCCGCATTACTACGTCGACAATGACGAAGACGCGCTTATCATGTGGAACACTCATATCTGAAATCGGAGCGGCAACAATTGCCGTTTTTGATTGCCATAAAACAGCCGCGCGGTCACTCTTTCGATATCAATCGTTGATACAGACTCATCAGCCGCGAAACAATCTCCGCTTCCGACAGATCATGATCGAAACCGTAAGCGTCAAGGACGGCATGATCGTTTTCTTGATGCGCCGCGCGGAGCTCGTCCGGCATGGTCTCTTCATCATACAGCGAGGCAAGAGAGCACTCGCCGAACTTAGCCCGGGCGTCGAGAATGTCGCGCGCCGTCTTTTCAATCCGTTCCGAACGAGCGCACCACGGAAAATTGTTGTAAATTGCCGGGGAGTATCGATAATCGACTTCCAAACGTCCGCAAATCACTCGCATCCATGCCGCGTGAACAATCGACGACATTACGCCGAAAATGAAAAGATCGGCGTCGGCGATCGTGTACGTTGCATGATTTGGAACGCAATTCGGTGACAGAAATCCGATCGGAATATATCGCCGCCGTTCCGATGAAATGATCGGCACGAGCAAATAATCCGTCGTCGGCTGTCGATATTGAGTGAAGAGATGCGGAGTTTTTGCCGCCGCTCGGACGCTCGCCGTCGCGCTCTTCAATCGGACTCGGCGGACAGCCTCGAGTCGTTCTGCAATCAACGGCAATTTCAATTCATCGGCTGTCGCGTCGACCAGCCATAAACATCGACGTCGTTTGCCCTGCAGAAATGATTCGGCTCCGAAATACGGACGCAAAAATTTTACCGCACGCGGCTCGCGTTTAATGAAGTCATCATATTGATCGGCTTCAACGATCAGATATTTGCCGTCGGTCGGTTGATTGCCCTTTGTCATTTTCGGAAGCCATGGCGCGAGCGGTTTGCCGCGATTTTGAATGAAAATGTCGGGCGCATCGAGCAAGTAGCCGTTGATATTTTGCGCGGCAATTTTTTGCTTGCCGTCGAAAATGATCTTTGGCTTGTCGTTCGGCGCATGAGAGAAGCCGATAATGACGCAATGCACCGCCGCCGGATCTTCCGACTCACTCTGCCATTTGAAAGGTCGATGCGCGAAGTCGATATGAATGCCCTTGCCGAAAAGATGCCGCCACAAAATCCCTACACTCTCGCCTTGACAGATGCTGTTGGTGGCGACGAACGCCGCGCGCGTTTCCTTTCCGATCATGAACTCCGCCGCCTTGTTGTACCACGCGCAAACGTAATCGAGTTTGCCATGCTTTGCGAGATCATGAAATGCAATCGACATGTCCGCGACTTGCTCCTTCGATCGCCATTGATGTCCGATGAAGGGCGGATTGCCGATGATATAATCGACGCCGTCCGGCACGATCCCTTTCCAATCGAGCCGCAACGCATTGCCGCAAACGATCCGTGCGGAATGCTTGAGCGGAAGCAGCTCGTCTTCTTCGGTGAGGAACATCTCGCTCCTGTGGAGCATTTGCGATTCGGCAATCCACATGGCGGTGCGGGCAATCGCGCAGGCAAAATCATTCTTCTCGATGCCGTAGAATTGATTGATCGTAACTTTGACGGTGCAGATTGCTCCGAGGCTCCGAAGTTCTCGAAGTACTTCATTTTCGAGCTCACGGAGGCGAATGTAAGTTTCAGTCAAAAAATTGCCGCTGCCGCAGGCAGGATCGAAGAATGTCAACGACGCCAGCTTCAATTGAAAATTCTCAAGTTCCTGCCGTTTGGTTTTGCGCTTTCGACATATCAATTTAAACTCGGCATTGAGCTCATCGAGAAACAACGGGTAGATCAGCTTGTGAATGTTGGCGGCGGAAGTGTAATACATGCCGCCTTCGTGTTGAATGTCGCGCTGTAAATCGGACTCGAAGAGCGAGCCGAAAATCGTCGTATCGATATCCGCCCAAGTGCCTTTGCCTTCGTCGTCGAGCTTGACAAGAATGTGATGCGCGACTTCTCGAGGAAACGGCGGAATGTCGTCGGCATCGGTAAAGAGATCGCCGTCGACGTACGGGAATTGTTTCAACGCGGGATCGCGCTTCGGATCGTCTTCGGGAATGTTAAACGCCCGGAAAAGATCGATGAGCGCGGCGCGACGATCCTCGGCATTCCGAACATAATCGGTGAAGGCTTTTTTCGGAAAACGAAGATCATCCTCGGCGTAAAGGCAGAACACCAGTCGGACGCAAAAACGATTGAGCGCGTCGCGCCGTTGCTCGATCTGTTGCGGCGTCCAACTGCGTTTGATCTCCGAACGGAGCTTGCCGATAATTTTCACCGCACGTTTCGTGATTCTGATCTCGGGATAAACATTTTCGTCGTTCGGATCAACAAAGAAATTGAGCCGACCGTACTCCCTCGGCAACATCTCGATCGGAATGATCTGAGGCTCGAGAGGGATCGGCTCGTCAAAATAATTCAGCTTGAAAAGATTATGCGGCGATTTGAGATCGTAAATGCGAAATTCATCGAAATTGCAAGTAACGATCCAACGCGGGCACTCCAGAGCAGACAGCTCGGCGGCGTATCTCAATGCCTGTCGAAACGGCGTGAGCATTTTGCCGTCCGATTGTCGAATCGGCTTGTCAAG
The DNA here is from genome assembly GCA_937916025.1 of uncultured Selenomonadales bacterium. The sequence continues at coordinate 1,669 of CALGGX010000255.1, read as the reverse complement.
ATCGACGCCGCGACTTTTCTGCTCGATCAAAATTTTCGTCGAGTAAATGCGCGCGTCGATGAAACACATGCGCCCTTCGACGACGATCGGTTGCTCGAACCGAATTATCTGATCGGGTTTTTCGACGCCGAACACGTCTCGCAACAGCGAAATCCAAAACATCTGCGTATCGGATTTTTCAGAACCGCGCTCCTTCCAAGAGTCGACGAATTTACTTACCGATTTCGGATCGATCATTGTCGAAAACCTCCGCGCGGAGCAATCACATGCCGTAGATCATTGCCTTCATCATCAGCGCATTATCCTGCTCGTGCACGATCTCGGACTCCGGCAACCAATCTTCCGAGAAGAGCGGCAGGTTCTCGACCATCTCTTGAATGATCAATTTGAAAGCATCGATCGAGTGATCGTCTTGCGGTGAATTGAGGAATTCGCCCAACGCCATGCCCAGCGTGAACATGTCCGCCGAACTCAACGCGCGCGTCGTCGGATCGAGACTCGACAGCCGAAGGATCGGATAATTGATCCTGTCGTCCGCCGTCATCAACGGCTCTGCCTTGACGAGCAATCCGCCCTTTTCGAGCTTCTTGGCGATTGCCGCGCTGTCCGAGCCGTTTTTCAATCGCACAATCACCAAGTGATTTTCTGTCGGGCTGAAGAGAACCTCGACGCCGGATTTTTTCAAACCGTTTTCGAGCGCGCGCGCGTTTTCGAGCACGGCATTCGAGAAGTCCTCGTACTCGGGGCTCGAAACTTCCTTCAAAGTGATCGCCAATGCCGCAAAGACGTTGCGCTTGACTGAAGAATAGCCGCTGTCGACAAGCGTCTGCTTGAGCGGCTCGGCGAGATAATTTTTCGAGAGAATAATTCCGACATGCGGACCGTGAAGCGCATCGCCGGCGGAGAAGGTCACGACATCGGCATACGGCACGGGCGAGTCGATCAACTTTGCGGCGATCAAGCCCGCATTCTGATTGAGATCAACCCAGAGTTTCGCGCCGCACTCGTCCGCAACCGCGCGGAGGGCTTTGTAGTCGATGTTTTTTGCGTAATTGGTAGCCGAGCAGACGATCAATACCGGCTTGTTTCGCATTGCGAGATATCTCAATTTCTGAATGTTGATCATTAAGGTGTCGGGCTCGAGCGCGAACTTGACGAAGTTGAATTTCATTTGCGAGCCGCGGCAATATTTTTGTTTGCGCATGTTGAAAGACAAAATCGTATCGCCCGGCTTCGCCAGCGTCAACAAAACCACGCGCGAGGCCGCCGCCGTATTCGCCGTCCGAATGATCGCGTGCTCGGCTCCGAAGATCGTCCGAACCCGTTCCGTTGCCAACTTTTCAATCCGACTGTGATGCGTGAGCGGATTATGCCCGTCAAAATCATTGGCGAGCGCACTGCCGCGAAGATATTGCGCCAGCGGCGAGGCGGCACTGTCGGTTGCAATCAATGACAGACTCGTGATCTGCCTGTCGAAAGAACGCTGAACCAGCGCGCTCAACTCCGGATCATATTTCTGCAGTTTCTCTTCCAATTCTTTGTTAACCATGGAAAGCCTCCTCTCTCAATTCAAGCAATGCCCGTGAGCATGTAGAACAGCACGCATAAGTACGGCACGAAGAATTTCAAACACATCAGGACGAAGATATCGAAATACGCTTCTTTATGA
>CALGGX010000254.1 GCA_937916025.1 uncultured Selenomonadales bacterium | reverse complement strand
CATCGTGCAGGAGATCCGCTACTATTCCACCTATAACTTCATCGGCGAGCGCATCGACGGCGTCAATATTTCGGCGAAAAACGTCAAGCCGAAGATGAAAGTTCTGATCAACGGTCCGATCGGAGATCATGCCGCCGCGATCATCGCCGAGCGGCACGCGTTGACTTTGCCGGATCATGTCAAATCCGATTGCGCGCCGCTCAATTCGCTCGTCAAGGCAATGCTCGAAGTCGAGCCGAAGATCGCAATGCTCCGTGATCCCACGCGCGGCGGACTCGCCTCGACATTGAACGAGATCGCGCAGGACTCGGACGTAGGCATCATGCTCGACGAAAAGAAACTTCCGATCCGCCCCGAAGTCAAAGGCATCTGCAAACTGCTCGGCTTCGACGTGCTCGAGCTCGCAAACGAAGGCAAAGTGATCGCGATCGTGCCGGAAGAATCCGCCGCCGCCGTCATCGTTGCCATGAAAAAACATCCGCTCGGAAAACAATCGGTGATCATCGGCGAAGTCGTTGAAGAGCCGCGCGGCAAGGTCGGAATCCGAACCGCCATCGGCAGCAAACGTTTTGTCGACATGCCGGTCGGAGCCATCGTTCCGCGCATCTGCTGAAAATGCGGCAATTGATCTTCCGAAAAAAAGTCAACAAGTCTCTGCTCGAGCAGGGATTTGCCATTCCCATCGAATATCATGAAACGCTCGCGCGACATTTGAGCGGCGGCGCGCTCGAGCACGGCGAAAAACGGCACATCAAAATCTTCTTCGCCGGTCGTTTGCACGACGTCCGATTGCAGAGCAACAAATTCGATCGCAAAAAGTTTCCGACGCATACCGAGCAATGGCGCGTGCTTTACAATAAAAAAAACAGCCTCGCCGAAGTGTTGCGACGAGTGTTCGCACCGAATTCGGAGGCGTATTTCGATTTCTTTGCGACGGACGTTGCGGACGCTTTTTATGTCGAAACAATTGCAGATTCCAACATCGATCAATGGAGCATCAATCAATGCATGAATTTCAAAATCCGTTTGAGTATAAAATTGTGTACGTCATTTCTGTTGACGCTCGCGATCATGACGGCTGTCTTAAAATCGGCGAGACGTCTCTCAAGTCCGACGCCGAGCCCGACCAAAACACTCTCGAGCAAGCCGCGCACAAGCGCATAAAGCAATTCCTCGGCACCGCCGCAGTCGCGTACCGACTTCTGCATGTTCAAATCGCCGTCGATCAAAACGACATAACCTTTTCCGATCACGACGTGCATCGCGTCTTGCGCAATTCAAAAATCAAGCCGGTTCGCTTCCCGCAATTTTCGGCGCAAGAGTGGTTTCGCATCGAGCCGACGACCGCACTCGCCGCAATTCGAGCCGTCGTCGAAGGACGCGAAAATCTCTCGGGCATTCCCGTTTCGAGCATCGAAAAGATCATCTTCCGCGCGGAACAACTCGAGGCAATCAAAACGGCATGCAGTCATTTCAAAAAGAAAACGCCCGATCGCGTGCTCTGGAATGCCAAAATGCGTTTCGGCAAAACTCTCTGCGCGCTCGAAGTCATTCGGCGTTGCAAATTCGACCGAGCGATCATCGTCACGCATCGCCCCGTCGTCAACGAAGGCTGGTTTGACGACTTCAGAAAAATCTTCGCCGCAACCGAGTACATCTTCGGCTCCAAAAACAACGGCGAGGCGTCCGTCAAACGACTGATCAAAAAAGGCAAGCCCTTCGTCTTTTTCGCGTCGATGCAGGATCTTCGCGGTTCCGAGCTCGTCGGCGGCAATTTCGACAAACACGCCGAAGTTTTCAATGCCGATTGGCAACTCGTCATTGTCGACGAAGCGCATGAAGGCACGCAAACCACTCTCGGCGATAACGTCATCAGGGCACTCGTCAAGTCCTCCGCGCACGTTTTGATGTTGAGCGGCACGCCTTTCAATCTCATCGACGATTTTGACGACTCAAAGACGTTCACTTGGTCTTACGTCGACGAGCAACGCGAAAAGGCAAAATTCGCGCGCGAGCATCCCGACGAATTCAATCCGTATGAAGAGCTCCCGCGCATGAACATCTTCACTTACGATCTCGGCAAGCTCATTCATTCGACGCAATTCGTCGACCTCGAAGACAAGGCGTTTAATTTCGCCGAGTTTTTCAAAGTCGACGGCAATCGCTTTGCGCATCATTCCGATGTTCTGAAGTTTCTCGATTTGCTCTCTCTCCGCGCGGAGTCGAAATTTCCGTTCGCCAATCAAAAATTCCGCGAGATGTTTCGACATACGTTGTGGATTTTGCCCGGCGTCGACGAAGCGAAAACTCTTGCCGATATTTTGAAAGAACACGTCGTCTTCAGAAACTTCGAGATCGTTTGCGTCGCCGGCAGTGACGAAACGAGTCTCGGCGCGCTCGACAAAGTCAAAAGCGCAATCGAAAATTGCGAGCGCACGATCACCGTTTCCTGCAGAAGGTTGACCGTCGGCGTCACGGTTCCGGAATGGACGGCGGTGCTGATGCTCGGCGGCGCGGCGAATGTTTCCGCCATGAATTACATGCAGACGATTTTTCGGGTGCAATCGCCATGCAAGCGCGGCGGCAAGCTCAAGACCGAGTGTTTCGTCTTTGACTTCGCGCCCGATCGGATATTGAAAGTGCTCGCCGAAGTCGCCGCTTCCGACAAGCGCGGCAACGGCAAAACTCTCCTCGGCGAATTTCTGAATTTCGCGCCCGTGATTGCTTACGACGGCTCGCGCATGAAAGAGTTTCGCGGCGATGACCTGTTTCGGCAATTGAATCGCGTTAACGTCGAAAAGGTTTTTCGCGCCGGTTTCGACTCGCAATTGCTGTTCAATTTATCCGAGCTCGGCGATATCGATATCAAAAACGCCGCGCAACTCAAGAAGATTTTCGACGCGAAACTCTCCAAAACGCGCGATGAGATCGTCGTCAACGACAGCGGACTCGACAAAGAAAAACGCGAGCCGAATTCGACCAAACAAAAAAAATCCGACGCCGATCCGATGAAGAAACGACGCGACGAGTTTGTCAAAAATCTCCGCGCGGTGGCGAGCCGATTGCCGCTGATGATCTACGGCGCGGACGTTCGCGACGACGAGATTTCGATTGACGGGATCACGGAGCTTGTCGACGATCGGTCGTGGGAAGAATTCATGCCGCGCGGCTTGTCGAAAGAACTCTTCGGCGAGCTCGTCCGATATTTCGACGCGGATATCTTCGCCGGTGCCGCACGACGCATTCGAGACAAAGTCCGCGCCGCCGATGATCTTCCGCCGCCGGAGCGCATCTGTGAGATTGCCGAGCTGTTTTCGACATTCAAAAATCCCGACAAGGAGACCGTGCTCACGCCGTGGCGTGTCGTCAAAATGCATCTGCACCTTGCATTCGGCAGTGACGACGAAGAGCCCCTTCGCGAAGTCACCAAACTCGTTTTCAATGAAAAAGCACGCGTGCTCGACATCAACTCGAAGACCGGGCTGTATCCTCTGTATGTCGCGCAAAACATTTGGCGGCAGCGTTGTCGAATTGAAATTGCACGGAATTTCAGTCAGCCGATCGATTTAAAGCGCGAGCTTGAGCTGTGGCGGCAGACGGTTGAGAAGAATGTTTTTGCGCTCTGTCGGACGGAAATGGCGGCGGCAGTCACTCGACGCACTTTGATCGGATTTGTCGAAGATGTGCATGTCAATGTCCGTTGCATGCCCGATATCGTCGAGCGGCTTCGCGAGTGCTTTAAAGAAAACTACTTCAAACATTTCGTCAACGATATCTGCAGCAGAAGTTTTTGGAAGGAAGGGGCGCGCGGAATCATGAAATTCGATGCCGTTGTCGGCAATCCGCCGTATCAATCAAACGCCGTCGAGGGCGGCACGGATTTGCCGGTTTATCATTACTTCATCGAGGCGGTTGAAAAAATTGCGAAGCGGGCGACGCTGATCCATCCCGCGCGATTTTTGTTCGAGGCGGGCGCGACGCCGAAGAAGTGGAATAAAAAAGTTCTGCTCGACAAACATTGGAAGATTGCCGCCTATGAAATCAAAAGTCAAAATTGGTTTCCGTCGAGCGACATCAAAGGCGGCGTGGCGATCACTTATTACGATAAGAGTCAGAACTTCGGTTCGACGGATTTATTCATTCCGATTGACGAGTTGCGATCGATCCATCAGAAAGTCGTCGTCGACAACAGACAATTTCAGCCGTTGAGCTCGATCGTGTTCTCGAAGAGCAGCTATCGATTTACGAAGAAATTGCATGAAGATCATCCCGACGCCGCCGAGCGATTGAGTGCCGGACATGAATTCGGAATGACGACGAATGTTTTTGCGCGGTTGCCGGATATTTTTACAATCAAAAAGCCCGACGACGGGCATGAATATTCGACGTGCTACGGCTTCTATCGCAATCACAGAGCATATCGATACATCCGACGAGATTACATCAACGAGCCCGAGAATTTTTTGAAATACAAGGTGCTGTTGCCGGCTTCAAACGGCTCGGGCGCGATCGGAGAGACGTTAAGCTCGCCGCTTGTCGGCTCGCCGCTTGTCGGCTCGCCGCTTGTCTCCCATACTGAAACATTTTTAAGTATCGGATCATTTGACAGTATAGCAGAAACGGAGGCGGCATTCAAGTATATCAAGACAAAATTTTGCCGGGCGATGCTGGGAATTTTGAAAGTGACTCAACACAATCCGCCGTCGACGTGGGCGAAGGTTCCGTTGCAGGATTTCACGGCGGCTTCGGACATTGATTGGACATTGCCGATTGCGGAGATCGATCGGCAGTTGTATCGGAAGTACGACTTGACGTCGGAGGAGATCGAGTTTGTCGAGGCGAGAGTCAAGGCAATGGATTGATTGACGCGATTTCGGCGGCGGAGTATAATCACGAGCGATTGGAGGGGATAATTCATGGCAGAAGAACGAGACATGACCGGCTGGTCGGAAGAAGAGATCGAACGCGGCGCGACATTCGTGGAGGGATTCATTCGCGCATGCAAAGAAGTGCGGGCAATGCGCGACGGCTTGATTCCGAAACCGACGATGACTTGGCGTGAAATGCTTGATCAAATTGATCGCGAGGCGGAAGAAGAAGAGCGACTCGAGTGCGAAGCGGCGAATTGATTGACGCGATTTCGGCGGTGGAGTATAATCACAGTCAATGGGAGGTGATAATTCATGGCAGAAGAACAAGACATGACCGGCTGGTCGGAAATGGAACGCGAACTCGGCATGACATTTTCTGAAGGGATTATTCGCGCATGCCGTGAAGTGAAAGCGATGCGTGAAGGGCGTAAGGCAGAAAAAAGTATTGATGATTTTTTCATTGAGATGGACGCAATGATAGCTGACGAGCTCGCGAAGGAGAATCAACATGGAAGTAGAAACGACGGCGTACTTCGAGGATAACGTTGCCTATTACATCCGGAAGAAGAAATATCTGAAGATCAAAGCCGATATATCAAAACCGTGACGGATGAATTGAAGGCAGGCAACTTGGTCGGCGATCGACTTGAGGACTTGCATTTGGCAGAAGGTACGGCGGCGTATAAAGTTCGCGTCGCCAACTCTTCTGCCAATGTCGGCAAATCGAACGGCTTTCGCATCATCTACTACACCGTCATCGATCAAAAGGCGTATCTCCTGACGATATACTCGAAGAAAGACGACGATCGCATTCCGAACGACGCTCAACTCATGATGATGATCAAAAACATTCTCGATTGAAAAAATGCTTGACTGCCTCGCGCTGTCGACGTATGATTGCGTCGATATTTTTTTCATGGGAGTGATTTTATGACGGACGATAAAACATTCCGCGCGGAAGGAATTATTCTGCGGACGGTCGACTTCGGCGATGCGCATCGCGTCGTTTCGATCTACACCCGCGAATACGGCAAGCTCGATGTGAATGCGTACGGCTGTCGACGCCCGCGCTCGAAACTCGCCGGCTCGATGATGATGTTCAATCATGTGCGTGTCGAGCTCATTCGCGGACCGAAAGTCGACATGGTTCGCGAAGCCGAGTTGCTCGATGTCTTTCCAATCACCGACGACTTATTCCGAATCGCTTACGCCTCGTTGCTGTTTGAGATCGTTGACAAAATGACGCCTCTCAATCAAAAAGACGAGGCGATTTTTTTTCTGCTTCTAAATTCATTGAAGATGTTCGTCGAGCGAAATCCGCGCGGCGTTTACATAATTGCGGCGTGTCAATTCATAGCCGAATCCGGATTGCAACTCCGACTGGATCGATGCGTCGTCTGCAATAAAAAAATCGACGCCGACTGTTCGATTGATGTAATCGAAGGCGGCGTAATTTGTTCCCAATGCTCGAGCAATCGCCCGCCCGCCGCGCAATTCAAAATGACGACGCGCGAGTTGCTCGACGAGTTGTTGGCTTTCAATTGGAATTCGGAATCGCATTTGACATTGCGAGCGGATGATTTAAACTTCATCGAAAAAATGAGCACGAATAAAATAGTATTTGATAATATATTTAAATTATCAATAATGCCTGGTCTAATA
>CALGGX010000253.1 GCA_937916025.1 uncultured Selenomonadales bacterium | reverse complement strand
CATCTGCATATGGAACTGGTGAATTCATTTTTCCTGCGACGATCAATCCTGCATTTTGTCCAAGATCAATCCACAGATTCGCTTTGACTTCATCGGCAATCGCGCGCAATTTTTTATAATCGATGTCATGAGGATAATGCACCGGCGAACAAATTATCAATTTTGGACGATGACGCACCGCTAAATATCTGAGCTTGTCGAAATTCAATTTGAACGTTTCGGGATCAAGCGCGAATTTCACAAAATCATATTGCATCTGACTTCCTGTGCAATATTCCTTTTTTCGAAGATTGAACGAGAGAATTTTATCGCCGGGATTTGCTAGAGCTTGAAGTACAACTCGCGACGCCGCAATGATATTTCCCAATCGAACAATCGCATGCTCCGCTTTGAAAATCTCGCAAGTTCGTTTGATTGTCAATTGCTCGACGCGGCTGTAATGCTCAATCGAATTGTGACCGATGTAATCATTTCCCAAAACACTACCTTTTAAATATTGCGAGAGTGGTGATGCCGCGCTATCAGTCGAAATCAATGACAGACTCGACATCTGTCGATCGAGCGAGAGTTTTAGCAATTTGCAAAGTTCCGGATCGAATTTTTTCAATCGATCGAACAGTTTTCTACCAATCATTGAGATCCTCCTTTCGAAAAATTTTAAGCGATTCCAGTGATCATGAAAAATAGAATGCAAAGGAATGGAACGAAGAATTTCATCGCCATCAAAACAATGATGTCGTAATAAGCTTCTTTATGAGTCAAGCCGCAAACGGCGAGGAGCGTGACGAGCGAGCCGCTTTGCGGCACGGGATCGACGCCGACGCATGCGAGCGAGACAATTCGATGCATGACTTCGAGCGGAATGCCTTGCGCGGTTGCCATTGCCGCCCAGTTGTCGGCGAGCATCGACAGCGCGATCGTCATGCCGCCGGACGCGGAACCGGTTATGCCCGTCATTACATTCGTCGTGACGACGGAGGCAAGCAGAGGTCCGGCAGTATCGCCCAAGTTCAGCAACATTTCTTTGATCGGAAGGAAGCCCGGCATGCTGACCATGACCGAGCCGAACGCAAAACCCGACGCGACATTCAAAACCGCCGCGCACGACGAGACCGCGCCGAAGTTGATCGTGCCGATGAAACTCTCGCCGCCTTCGGTGTAATGCTTGCGACCGATGTAAGCGGCGGCGATCGAGCTCGCGATCAACGCCACGCAGATCGACCAGATCGCCTGCACTTTTCCGACGCTCGCCACGAGCAATGCGAGGTTGAACGGCATGAACGCCTCGAGTGCCGCCTCATTCCAATGGAAGCCCCACTCCCAACTGAACGGATTGCTCAAAATCACGTTGATGACGATAACCATCAACAGCGGAATGCAAGACAGCTTCCATGGCGGCAATCGCCGATCTTTGCGCTGTTTTTGTTCCGCCAAAACGCCGTAACCTTCCCCGGCGGCTTTCATTTTCTTCGCTCGGAACGACAACCAGCCTATGCTGATGCCGAAAAACAAAACCGCCGCGAACATTCCGATGCCGACGCCCGACCATGTCGACGTGCCGAAGAATGCCGAGGGAATGATGTTCTGAACTTGCGGCGAGCCCGGGATTGCCACCATGGCGAATGACATGATGCCCATCCACATGGTCGCGGGCAACAGTCGTTTCGGAATGTTTGCTTTGCGGAAAATTTCCGCGCCGAAAGGATACATGACGAACGCCACGACGAAGACGCTCA
>CALGGX010000252.1 GCA_937916025.1 uncultured Selenomonadales bacterium | reverse complement strand
CAAGTTTTGTTGGGTGACAATGAAATATTTTATAAGTAAGATACACTCAGCAGTGGAACGCCGCTTTTTCGTATTCCTCAGAAGATAAAAAACGGCGGTTTTGCGGATATGCTCGTGATTTTCAATGAAGACAACATTAAGCTCGTTATTGCGAAAATCGCGACCGTCGATGATCCCGAAAAGCGCGTTAAGTTTTACGAGCTTTTCAATGAGATGAATGATACTTACAGATATTTCAAGCTCTATGTTGACTCCGACGGAGATATCATGCTCGAAGGTGATTTGACGATGGATCTTCGCGACGGCGATTTTCAGCCCGAGACTTTGATGGCATACATCGGGGCGTCGCTGAAACTTTTAGAAAATGCTTATCCGAAGATTATGAAGCTCATGTGGGCTGATTGAATAAATATAACGCGGTCGTGGCGGAACTGGCAGACGCGCTGCTTTGAGGGGGCAGTGTTCGCAAGGACGTGTGAGTTCAAGTCTCACCGACCGCACCATTCATTATATCTTTGTTGCTCGCGGTCGTGGCGGAACCGGCAGACGCGCTGCTTTGAGGGGGCAGTTCTCGCAAGGGAGTGTGAGTTCAAGTCTCACCGACCGCACCATATCAGCCGTTACGGCTTTTTTTGTTTCCAATCGCTGAAGTTGCCGAGCCGCCATCGGATAAAAAAACAGCCCGCGAAGGGCTTTTTTACATTCGCTTGACCGGCACCGGACCGCGAGATAATGCAATCGCGCCCGTCCGTGCAATTTCAACAATTTCGTAATCGCCGAGCACTTCGCAAAGTGCATCGATTTTGCCTTGATTGCCCGTCAGCTCGATGACGATGTTCTCTGAAGTCATGTCGACGATTTTCGCCCGGAAAATGTTTATCACGTTGATTAAATCCGTGCGGTTTTCTTTCGACGCTTTTACTTTGATCATCACGAGTTCGCGTTCAATCGACGGAGCTTTGCTCAAATTCACGATTTTGATCACGTCGATCAGTTTGCTCAATTGGTTGACGACTTGATCGAGCTCGTTCTCGCTCTCGACGCTTACAACAATGTTGATACGCGTCACGCTCGGCTCTTCAGTATAGCCTGCCGATATACTCTCAATGTTGAAAGCGCGGCGGCTGATTAAGCCCGAGACATGCGTCAACACCCCCGGTTTGTTATCGACCAACACTGCCAATATGTATTTCTGCATCGTGCACCTCTTTTCCGAATACGCCAAAGCCCCCGACTGCCTTTCGCCCTGCAATCGGAGGCTCCATTTATTTCCCGTCCTATGCCCGTTTCCGCCATTAATGGAGCCGACTATAGGACTTGAACCTACGACCTGATCATTACGAATGACCTGCTCTACCAACTGAGCTAAGTCGGCGTTGATCCATCAACGTTGCAAATTCTACCACGTCACTTCGTGCTTGTCAATAAAAATTTTTGCAATCAGACGTTGAATCTGAAATACGTCACGTCGCCGTCCTGCATAATATAATCTTTGCCTTCGAGACGTACCAACCCCTTGTCGCGAGCCGCCGTCATGCTCCCGAGCGCGATCAGATCGTTGTAATTGACAATCTCCGCGCGGATAAAGCCGCGTTCGATGTCGCTGTGAATTTTGCCCGCCGCCTTCACCGCCGTCGTGCCCTTGC
>CALGGX010000251.1 GCA_937916025.1 uncultured Selenomonadales bacterium | reverse complement strand
GCGTTACGGCTTCGGCTTTGACGCGTCGCAGTTTATCTATAACCGGTTCTGATTATGAAACGAAAGCAGAAAGTCATCATCGGCGTCCTTTGCGCCTGCATCGTGTGTTTCGGAGCGCTCTTCGCGGTCTCGCGGCTGGTTGCGCCCAAATACCATGACTCGCTCGAGGAGGGACATCTGACCGGCGAATACTACCGCGAAACGACGGCGCACGACGTGCTGTTTGTCGGCGACGATTGGTACAAATCCGAATCATGGCAGGCGACGGAGTCGAAATTCAAAGAAGTCGGCGTGCGCGTCATTTACTTCCCCTACACAAAAGGCATCAGCACGACGCTGATCACGCATGCGCTTCGGACTTTGAAAACCGAACGCTCCGAGCGTTCCGAAGATTTTTATACCGAGCGCATTCTGTTGCCAAAAAATTAAAAGCGGTGAGTTCTGTTGGGAAAAATATCAGTCATTCTCGTCGTGCTCAGTAAAAATTCGCTCGACGAAGCTCTCGGTTGTTTGAATTTCAATGCCGTGCAACTCGAAGCCGTGATCATCGAGGGCGGCAGAGAACAGCCGATTCAATTGCGCGACATGACATTTTCATTATGCCCGTTCACTTCGATCGAAAAATATTTGCAGAACGGATCCGAATACATCTGGTTGCTCGCTTGCGACGGTTCGGCAATCGGAAGCATGTGGCGGATGGCGAAATTCCTGCTTGCTTACGACGTGCCGGAAGACAACATTGTCAATTTTACAATTGCTCCGCACATCAGTTGGGCGTGGCTCGGAAATATCAAATACATTGAAACATCTCCCGTCGATTTTTTTACGACCGGAATCAGCTATGCCGAAGTCGGAATCGATCTCGAGCAAATCACCGGACTGCACGGAGTGACTCTTGCCGGTTCCAATCAGGATTTGCGTCAGGCGTTTTTGACCGCGCAATATGTTTTTGAGCGGCAGGATTCGATCAAGTTCGTGATGATCGGGCTTGCGCCGTATTCGTTTCGATATGAAAATCTTGAGTCGTTTTCGGTGTGCTCAAGGAATTTGCAATATCTTCTCGGGCTGAAAAATTCTCGAGACAACTCCGTGCACGGGCAATTGCTCCGAATGGTGATCAGCGATAAAGTCAAGCAAATTTTTTCGACCGTGACACCGGAAGATGCCGATCCGAATTTCGTCGAGCTGAAAAAACTGCTTAATAAGGAAATAAAGACGGATACTTTCTTCAAATGGGAAGATGAACTTCGGAATGTGCAGAAAGAATTTCGCGCGGAAGTTTTCGAGCGCAATTTGAAGATTCTCGAGCAGTACATTCAATTGTGTTTGGAAAGCGGAGCAAAACCGATCGGAATCATTCTGCCGTTTGCGCCGATCATCAATCGGAAATATCCGAAAGATCAACTGTCGATGTTCCGCCGCACGCTCGAGCAGCTGAAAAAAGCGTACGGCTTTGACGTGATTGATCTGTTTGATCTGCCGCTCGGATACAAACATTTCTACAATCTCTCGCATTTGAATATTGAAGGTGCGAAGCTGTCGAGTATTCTGATCAATTACGAATTGTTTGCCCGTAAATTGAAATCGATCGAAACGATGTTGCCGATGACTTACGATGCGCTTTACGAGTTGATTTTTATGATCAATCCGAAAAAATACACGGCGTTTGAATCGGAGTTGCATAAAACTTCTGCCGGGAAAATTCGGCGGCGGAATGAGAAAATCAAAATCGGCTTTGTGTTGTATGATGCGTCGATGTGGTGCGGCGATGATCTTTATCAACTCTTCGAGCAGTCGGAAAGATACGAACCGACGGTTTTTTTGTGCCTTCGGCGAGACAAAAGCAAAGATCCGATCGTCGTCAAAGATTTTCATTACGGAGTTCGGCAATTTCAATCGCGCGGGCTGAACGTCGTCGGCGTCGAAAACGATGAAGTCGAAATTCCGAAGCAGGACGTGTTGCTCATCTTATCGCCGTACATTCCGGCATTCGCGCAGGCGTTTCAATTCGAGACGTTGACGGCGGAAACTCTTCTCGTTTATATTCCGTACGGAATGAGCCTCACGACGGATTTGATCAATTACAATCTGCCGTCAAGAATATTATCGTGGCTGAGTTTCTACACTTTGAAAGACAAACAGCGTTGGCACGATGTTCAGACGAAAAGTCGATTGGGTTGGAGCGAAAAATATTTGTACAGCGGGCAGCCGAAATTCGATTACTTTTTGCGAGAACGCGACGAGCGGTTTGAATGGAAGGAAGCTCAACCGAACTCGGTAAAGATCATTTACGCGCCGCATTGGACGATCAATGTCGGCATGAAATTGGCGACGTTTCAATTCAATCACGAATTTTTCTACGAATATGCGAAGGCGCATCCCGAAACTTCATGGGTTTTCAAACCGCATCCGAACCTGCTGTTTGCCGCCGTCGAAGAAAAAATATTTCCGAACTCCGAGGCGTTTGAAGAGTATCTCCGAAAGTGGGATGAATTGCCGAACGCGAGTGTCGTCACCGGCGCGTATTATCAATCGATCTTTGCGAGCTCGGACGGAATGATTCTCGACAGCGCGTCTTTTCTCTACGAATATCAATATACGCATAAGCCGCTGTTGTTTTTGACGAGAGGGACACAAAATTTCATCGAGCTCGGCGAAAAACTCATGCAGGTTTTGTACCGCGCGGACGGGCGAGACTTCAACGGCATTGCGAAATTCATCGACGAAGTTCTAATCAACAAACGCGACTCGATGTTCGGCATCCGACAAAAGTTTTTCGACAAATATCTGAATTACGTCAAGGATAACGGCGTCACGGCTTCGCAATACATTTTCGACGCGATCGATCGCGAATTGGGAGGAGAACGGCATGGATAAGTTACCGATCATCATCATCGCGCTCGAAGCAAATCGCATTGAAGAAATTCTCGCGCGGCTGAATTTCAAAGACGTATTTGTCGTTGCGATGCTCGTCGAGGACGGAGATCAAAGAGAGATCGCAATCGGCGATATCGAAATTCCGACACAGCCTCTGTCGTCGATCGAAGATTTTTTGATCCGAAAAACCGATTTCATTTGGCTCCTGCACGGAAAAAATTCCGATCAGCTGAAGAGTTTCCTGCTGTCGAATGAAATTCCCGAGGACTTCATCGTCGATTTCAACGTGCAATTCGATCGCCGTTGGCTCGAAGCCGTGCAATCGATCGGCGATAAAAATTACTTCGTCACCGGCAATCAAATCGTTGTCGACGGCATTGCGTCCGACTGCATCATCGGCGCGCAAGGCGTCTGTCTCGCATGCAAAGATCAGGATTTGCATCAGAGTTTTTCGACCGCGCGGTTCGTTTTCGAGCACAATCGGCAAATAAAATTCGCGCTGATCGGTCTTACGCCGGAATCTCTTTTCGCCGAAAACGCCGACAACTTTCAATATATCTTCGCGCTGAAAAATTTTTCCGATCAAAGCGTGCAATCGCAATTGATCTCGCAATGTTTCAAACCGACATTCGATATCGAAGCGAAGGATGATTCGAGCGAAGATTTTTCGGCGGCAGTGCTTTCAACGTGGCAGAATACGCTCGAAGAATTGACTCTCGAACGCCGCGCGGAAGTTTTCAATCGCAATCTCGACGCGCTCGAAGGCATCATCAAACTCTGCATTCGACACGACGCAAAACCGATCGGCATCGTCCTGCCGTATGCGCCGATCATTCGCTCGAAATATCCGAAAGAACAGCGCATAATTTTTCGACAGGCAATCGCGACGCTCGAAAAAATTTACGACTTCATGTCGATCGATCTGTTTGATCTGCCGCTCGGTTACGATTGCTTTAAAGACATGACAAAACTCAATCCGCGCGGCGCGCAATTGATTTCATCTTTGATCAATTTCAAAATCCACAATCGGAACCTGTTGCCGTTTGAGGAGCTCTCGCGCGTCAATTACAAAAATCTCTACGGCTTGTCGGCATTGCTGATGATGGACTCTTACAACAATCTCCTGCCGCGCATCTTCGGCACGACGATTGAAAAAATCCGAAGCCGGGAAAAAATTAAGCTCGGCTTCCTGCTCTACGACGCGTCGATGTGGTGCGGCGATCTGCTGTATAGATTGTTCGAGCGGAGCGGACGATACGAGCCGACAATTTTTTTATGCATGCGGCAAGACATGCTTGACGAGCCGAATTTCGTCGAGGACTTCAAAAAAAGCGCGGAGCAATTTCGAGCGCGCGGAATGAACGTCGTCACGGTGCTCGAAAACGACGCGCCGTCTCCGAAGCAGGACGTGATGATCTGTTTGATGCCGTATTTCGAGATCATGCCGGAGAATTATCGGCTTGAAAACATGACGGCGGAGACGTTGACGTGCTATAACCCGTACGGGATGCATATTTCCGGAGATGCGCGCGTGCCGCTGACGGATTATCCGATTATGACGGTTGCGTGGAAGGTTTTTCTCGATACGCAAAACACGCTTGATTTTTACGATCGCGGTTGTCGTTTCGGATTGCCGCGCGGATTTTTCAGCGGTTACCCGCGCATGGATTTTTTCTGCTCCGACGAAGAAAAATTTTTCGATTGGAAGGAAGCACGTCCGAACTCGACAAAGATCATCTACGCGCCGCACTGGTCCATCGACAACGGCATTCAATACTCGACGTTTCATCTCAATCACAAATTCATATACGAATACGCAAAATCGCATCCGAAAACGTCGTGGGTTTTCAAACCGCATCCGAACCTCGCGTATTCGGCAGTGAGCTCCGGACTCTTCCGCTCGATCGACGAGTACAACGATTATCTCCGAAAGTGGGAAAAATTGCCGAACGCGCGCGTCGTCACCGGCGGCTACTATCAATCGATCTTCGCGACTTCGGACGGCATGATCCTCGACAGCAGTTCGTTCACCGTCGAATATCAATATACACAAAAGCCGATGTGCTTCTTGACGCGCAAGGAAACGAGACTTAATCCGGTAGGCAAGATGGTCATCGATGCGAATTACAAGGTTGACGGCAATGATTTCGACGGCATTGCGAAATTCATCGAAGACGTTTTGATCAACAAGCACGACACTCAGACCGACGCTCGCAGAAAAGTCTTCGACGCGGAGCTCAATTATCGCAAGTACAACGGCATGCTCGCGAGCGAAAAAATCTTTCGGACGATCGATCAATCTCTGAAAGGCTGACGATCATTAATGGGGGGAGGAATTCGGTTGGGGAAAATATCAGTCATTCTCGTCGTGCTCGACAAAAAATTTCTCGACGAAGCTCTCGGCTGTCTCAATTTCAACGCCGCGCAACTTGAAGCGGTGATCGTCGAAGGCGGCATCGATCAGACAATTCAATTGAACGAACTCTCGTTTATGCTGTGTCCGTTCAC
>CALGGX010000250.1 GCA_937916025.1 uncultured Selenomonadales bacterium | reverse complement strand
ATCGCCAACGGCACGTCGACCAATTGAGACAAACTCGAAACGGCACTACGCATGAGCTCAACGGGATCGTCGACGGGCACTCCCATGTTCACATCGAGCACCGAAGCGCCCGCCTTGACCTGCCCGACCGCGTCTTTCTTTACGGTCAGCAATGAGCCGCGCTGTATTTCCTCTCTCAATTTTTTTCTTCCGGTCGGATTTATTCTCTCGCCAATCATGATCGGCACTCTGTCGATTGAAACGAAACCGATGCGGGACGTTAATGTCAGCGGCAATGTTTTTTCGATTGAAGGCGGCGCGATCCCTTCGGCGGCTTTGACCGATTGTCTGATGTGATCGGGCGAAGTGCCGCAACAACCGCCGAGATACGACGCTCCCGCGCGGATTAATTTCGGAGCGAATGCGGCGAATGCATTTGCATCGAGCGGAAATGTAGTTTTGCCGTCAACGAGAGTCGGCAGCCCGGCGTTCGGTTGACAGCTGATCGGACAGGTGCAATGCTTACGCATCTTCTCGACTACGCCGATCAAATCTTCCGGTCCGAGCGAGCAATTCACTCCGACAATCGACGCGCCGAGTTTTTGCAAAGTGATCGCGGCGACTTCGGGCGGCGTGCCGGTGACGGTTCTGCCGTCGGCTTGGAACGACATTTGCGCAATGATCGGAACGTCGGGAGCGGCGACTTTGCATGCGAGGATCGCCGCGCGGAGTTCCTGCAGATCGATGAACGTTTCGAGAATAAAAAAGTCGGGCTCGGCAGACGCGAGTGCGCGCGCTTGATCGAAGAAATTGTCATACGCGTCTCGGAATGAAAGATCGCCGATCGGCTCGACGAAACGCCCGGACGGACCGATATCTCCGGCGATTTTCACTGCACGACCGTCGACGGCACGACGAGCGATCTCTACTGCCGCGCGGTTGATCTCGCCGAGTTTCGTTTCGAGCGCAAAGTGTTTCAATTTGAGCGGCGAGGCTCCGAAAGTATTTGTGGTGATGATGTTCGAGCCGGCGTCGATGTATCGTCGATGAATGTTTTCGACGACCTCGGGATGCTCGAGATTGAATAATTCGGGCGCGGCACCGGCAGGCAAACCCGCCGCCTGCAATAAAGTTCCCATTGCGCCGTCGAAGAAATGAAACATGAAAAAAACCTCCCTGTTGACTTAAGTGCACACGAATATTATAATGTTTTTTGTCAATAGGAGGGATTTTGATGATAAGCAGTACGGATTTTCGCACGGGCTTGACGATTGAAATAGACGGCGCGGCGTGGCAGATTGTCGATTTTCAGCACGTCAAACCGGGCAAAGGCGCGGCATTCGTCCGCACAAAAATTAAAAATGTCGAGACGGGAGCGGTGATCGAGCGGACATTCAATCCGAACGAGAAGATGCCGCAAGCGCGTCTCGAGAGCCGCAAGATGCAGTTCCTCTACGAATCGGACGGCATGTACACTTTCATGGACACCGAGTCCTATGAGCAAACCGATTTGACGAAGGAACAACTCGGCTCGGCATTGAACTTCTTGAAAGAGAACATGGAAGCGAACGTGCAGAGTTTCAACGGCAAATTGCTCGGAGTGACGTTGCCCAACAGCGTCGAGCTCAAAGTGATCGAATGCGAGCCGGCAGTCAAAGGCAACACGGCGACGGGCGCATCGAAGACGGCAAAACTCGAAACCGGCTACGAAGTCCGAGTTCCGCTGTTCATCAACGAAGGCGATTTGCTTCGCATCGACACGCGCACCGGCAATTACATCGAGCGCGCATAAAAATATTTTTCGGATCAAAAAAAAAAGGACGCCGATTATGTCGACGCCCTTTTTTAATGCGTAATTCGTAATTCGTAATTCATAATGAAGAAAACGGTCGTTTAATTACGCATTATGCATTACGCATTACGCATTGATTTTTACTTCTGTGTGATCGAGAATTTGAGTTTCGCGCCGATGCCGGGCTCGAGCTTGACGTTTGCGACGTAATCTCCCGTGCCGGTCACTTCCTGCTCCAAACTGATTTTGCGCTTGTCGACTTCCAAACCGTTGATCGCCTTCAAAGCGTCCGCGATATCGGCCGAAGTCACCGAGCCGAACAATTTGCCGTCCTTGCCGACGTTCACCGGAATGATCAAATTGATCTTCTCGAGTTGACTTGCCAACAACCGTGCTTCATCAGATGCCCGCGCTTTTCGACGCGCATTCGTCTCCGCGTCGGCTTTTGCCTGATTCACATTTTCTTTCGTCGCCGGTTTCGCCAATTTGCGGGCGAGCAGAAAATTCCGCCCGTAACCGTCGGCGACTTCGACGATCTCTCCTGCCTTGCCGACTTTTTTGACATCGGCAGTCAGAATGACTTTCATCAATCACGCCTCCCCGAACAAATACGAGTAGCGTGCTTTGAATTCGTCCGGCTCCATGCGGAAGCCGTTTGCAACTGCAGGATCATCGAGATCGGGTTTTTCGAGGCGCATCATGCAACTGCGCGCGATTTTGTATTGCACGCTGTTGATGTTCACACGACGCACCGCCGTCTTGCCGGTTTCGGGATCTTTAATGTCTTCAAACCGCATCGGAACGGCTTTGTTGTCTTGGATCGTGATCAACGCGCCGGAATCTCCGCGAAGCAGGAACTGCATTGCTTCATAGCCGAGCGAACGCGCATAGTCGATGTCGTAAGCAATCGGAGCCGTGCAACGCAATTCATAGCCGATCTCTTTGTCGACGACAGACAGTTTGATGCCGATGCGCTTGACTTCTTCGAGCACTTTCTTTTTGAGAATCTGCCCGAAGTCGAGCTCGGAATAGCGGATATGCCCGTGCTCATCGAGCTCGATGTTGCCGAGTGCATTGAAGTCTTCATCGCGAATTTTTTCGATGACGCCTTCGGCAATGACCGCCACGCCGTAATTTTTGCCGATCAAATACCGTTTGACGACCGCGCCGGTGATGATGTCGACAACCTGTTGCAACGAGATTTTGTCTTGGCTGAACTCTTCCGGAATGATGGTCAACGCCGCGCCGGCGGAACGCCCCATGCCGAGCGCGAGATGTCCTGCCGTCCGCCCCATTGCAATCGTGAAGTACCAGCGATTGTTTGAAGTCTTTGCATCTTCCATCAAATTCTGAATTTCGGTTGTGGCAAAGGCGCGCGCCGTTTCAAAACCGAATGTCGGAACGCCTTCCGGAAGCGGCAGATCGTTGTCGATCGTCTTCGGCACGTGAACGACGTTGATCATTCTGCCGATCGATTTTGCGTAATCGGAAACGGCGGATGCGCTCGAGGCGGTGTCATCGCCGCCGATCGTGACGAGATAAGTAACGCCGAGTTCGGTGAGCGTCTCGACGACAGTGCGGAGATCGGACTCTTTCTTTTTCGGATTGAAGCGCGACATTTTAAGAATGCAACCGCCGGTCTGATGAATGCGCGAAATGTTGCCGGGCTCGAGGCGCATGAAATGTTTCTCGCCGCGCGCGAGTCTCGAAAAGCCGTCGTAAAAGCCGAGCACATCCCAGCCCTTGCGATAGGCTTCGGCCGTAACGCCGCTGATGACCGCGTTGATGCCCGGAGCCGGACCGCCGCCGCACACTATTCCAACTGATTTTTTTACGCCATACATTGAAACAGTCTCCTTTACTGGTTTATAAAAGTAATTATATCATGCGAAACGAATTGCGTCGAGAAATTTCTTATTGCCAAGGTTCGGCAACGTGATACAATTAAGATTGAAGGAGTTGATGTAAATGATCGAAAGATATGTAAGCGCGGAAATGGGAAAATTGTGGTCGGAGCGGAATGAATGGGCGACGATCTTGCGCGTCGAGATCGCGGCGTTGGAAGCAATGGTCGAGCTCGGCGAGGTTCCGGCGCAAGCACTCGAAGACGTGAAGGCGAAGGCGGATTTCTATGTCAATCGCATTCATGAGATCGAGCGCGAGACGAATCATGACATCATCGCGTTTTTGACGAACGTGGCGGAAAATGTCGGCGAGTCGTCGAAGTACATTCACAAGGGCTTGACATCGAGCGACGTGAAAGACACGGCGATTTGTCTGATGCTGAAACAGGCTTCGGATGTGTTGCTCGGTCTGCTGAAGGAATTGCGGGAAGTGTTGAGACGCCGCGCGGTCGAGTTCAAAAAAACGCCGTGCGTGGGGCGGACGCATGGCATTCACGCCGAGCCGATGACGTTCGGGCTGAAACTCCTGCTCCGGAGCGCGCGAAGGAAATCATCTCCGTCGGGAAATTGTCGGGCGCGGGCGGCACGTACTCGAATATCGATCCGAAGGTCGAGGAGCTCGTCAGCGAAAGATACGCTTCGGCGGTGACGCCGCCGGTGACTGCATTGATGCCGAGGGCGGGATCGCCGCCGCACCCATAAAATATTATTTGCCTCCGAGTACTTGACATGCGTTGCCCGTTCGATTATACTTTCATCAGGTCGTTTTTTTTTTCACCACCAGAGGAAACAATGAAACTGTCGAAGTATAATTTTTTAAATCGGCGTGAGCAGGCAAAGGTGTTCTTCAATGGGATCACTTGCGCGTTGGCGGTCGTCGACGAAAGTTTTTTGCGCGTGCTCGAGGACATCAAAAACGATCGCTATGACGAAAATCGATACGATCCGCAATTGATCAGCGACATGAAGGCTTCGGGCTGCATCATCGACGACGACGTTGACGAACCGGCGCGGCTCGAGTTTTATCGAAATCTCGCCAAGTACGACACGACCCGCTTCGGTCTGACGATCGCTCCGACTCTCGATTGCAATTTCCGATGCAAATATTGTTTTGAGCACCATCCGAAGGGCGTCATGAGTGACGAAGTTCAGTCGGCACTGATCAAATTCGTCGAAAATCGTCTGCACTCCGCGCGGAATTTTTCCGTCACGTGGTACGGAGGCGAACCTCTCATCACCAAGGATATCATCAACAATCTCTCGGAGAAATTCCTCGAGCTCTGTCGGCAACACAACGTCGAGTACGACGCCTTCATCATCACCAACGCCAGTCTCATGGACGATGCCGACATCGAGAATTTCAAGCACTATAAAATCAACGGCGCGCAGATAACCATCGACGGTCCCAAGGAAATTCATGATAAGCGGCGTCGGCACATCGACGGAGAGAGCACCTTCGATCATCTGCTCGATCGAGTGAACGTCCTGCTCAACAACGACTTCGACGTGATCGTCCGCATCAACATCGACAAAGAAAATATCGATCGCGTCGACGAACTGCTCGACACTCTCAAGGCGTGGCTCGATCGATATCAAAATGCGAAGATCGATTTCGGGCAGGTCTCGACTTTTACCGACATTTGCCGCTCGATCGAGAGTGACTGCTACAATAATGCTCAGTACGCCGACATGATGATTCCGCTCTACGCCAAGGTCGAGGCGAAAGGTTTTTCGATAAATAAGATGTCGGTTTATCCGACGACGCGCGCGAATTATTGTTGTGTCGACTACGTCAATTCGTTCGTCGTCGATAATCACGGGCAGCTGTTCAAATGTTGGAATCACGTCGGCAATCCGAAAAAAAGTTGCGGCAATGTCGGCGACTTCGATCAAGTGCCGTTGCGAGACAATTATTTGTCGTGGATCGAGTGGAATCCGATCCGTCACAAGAAGTGTCGAGAGTGCAAGTTACTGCCGCTGTGCATGGGCGGTTGCTCGGACGCAAGACGAAATTCCGAGGACGGTCAACCGATTTGCGGCACCGTCAAATATAATTTGGAGCGCGTGCTCGAGTATTATTATGAGCAATTGAAAGGAGGCGATATGAAATTTTTGGTTAGTCCGAGGCATTTTGATTGCGGCAGCGGCGCTTGCGACGATTGCATTGTTCGGTGCTGGCGATTCGGACCGTGCGACAGCAAAAAGAGGGGGTTCTGAATTGAAGCTTGCAGGCGAAGCGACTTACATTGACAAGGACGGGCACCGTCGGACGATCGCGGGAATGGGAAGCGTGTCGGACGGCGAGCTCGAAAGTCTGAAAGTGTCGGGCTCGTGCGAGTTCGGTGATTTGGTTTGCAACGACG